>JANXMO010000650.1 GCA_025354615.1 Burkholderiales bacterium
TCGGGCAAGACCACGCTGATGAAATCGATGTGCCAGCACATCCCGCGACACGAACGCCTCATCACCGTTGAAGACGTGCGCGAGTTGATGCTGCCCTTGCATCACAACCGCGTCCACCTGCTGTACTCGAAAAGCTCGCAAGGCGTCGCCCGAGTGACGCCAGCCGACCTGATCGGCTCACTGATGCGCATGGCGCCCGATCGCGCACTGCTGGCCGAGCTGCGCAGCTCCGAGGCCTGGGACTTCCTCAAGTTGCTGACGACAGGCCACAGCGGCTCGATCACCAGCTGGCACGCCGAGAGTTGCGCACTCGGCTCTGAGCGCTTCGTCTTCATGTGCAAGGAAAACGCCGAGGCCGCCACCCTCGGCCGTGAGGAAATCAAGCACCTCTACACGTTGACGATCGACATCGTGATCCACATCACCCGCAAGATCGTCTACGACGCACAGGGCGTGCAAATCGGCTACGAGCGGTTTGTCGACGAAGTGTATTTCGACCCTTGGGCCAAGGCACAGGCGCGTTTTGGCAACCGCACGGTGGGGCAGGGCAGTCCCTCATGAAAGCAAAAACCGTCCTGGCGTCGCTGTTGCTGGTCGCCTGGCTTGGCGCCGGCGCCTGGGCGCTTCGTTATGCCGCGGGCGGCCTGTATTTCATCGTGCACAAAGCCGATCCGCGCCAAGTACAGGCCGACACCTGGCAAGCGTATTGGTCGCAATACCAAGACGATCCCAAAGAAAAAAAGCGGCTCCAGGCCACGATGGCGTTCGCTGCCGTTGGCATTTTCGGCCTGCCGCTGATCCTCATCGCGCTGGCCTTGAGCAAGTCGCGCAGCTTGCACGGTGATGCACGCTGGGCCAGCGCCAGCGAAGTTCGCGATGCTCATCTGTTCGCTGAAGAAGGACTGATCCTCGGCAAATTCAACGGCAAGTTCTTGATGACGGACGAAGCCAAGTTTGTGATGCTGGTGGCGCCAACCCGCAGCGGCAAGGGTGTCGGCACCATCATCCCCAACCTGCTCAACTGGAACCAGTCGGTCATCGTTGTCGACATCAAAGGCGAAAACTTTGATGTCACCTCCGGCTTTCGCGCGCGGCACGGCCAGGCCGTCTACAAGTTCGCGCCTTTCGACGACAACTTTGAAACGCATTGCAGCAACCCGCTGTCTTACGTCAGCCGTGATCCGCGCTTCGTCGTCGGTGAGCTGCAAAGCGTCGGCTACATGCTCTATCCCAAGAAAGACGGCGACGGTGCCTTCTGGAATGACGCCGCCCGCAATCTGTTCGTGGCGATGGGTCTGTACTGCATCGAGTCCGGCTATCCGCTCACCCTGGGCGAGGTGTTGCGACGGTCCAGCGGCAACGGCCGCCCGAAAGACTTTTGGCAAGGTGTGGTCGACAGCCGCGTATCGGCCTCCGGGCAGGCTCTCAGCAAGCATTGCCTCGATGCACTGAGCCAGTTTGTGAGCAATTCGGACAACACGCTGACCAGCATCCTGTCCACATTCACCGCGCCGCTCGGTGCCTTCACCAACCCAGCAGTGGATGCGGCCACCAGCCGCGACGACTTTGACCTGCGTGACATCCGGCGCCGCAAGATGAGCATTTACGTGGTCATTCCGCCCAACCGATTGGCCGAAGCCTCGCTGCTCATCAACCTGTTTTTCAGCATTGCGATCGACCAGAACACGAAAACGCTGCCTGAGAAAGACCCGTCGCTCAAGTACCTGGCCTTGCTGCTGCTGGACGAATTCCCTGCGCTGGGCCGGGTGGACAAATATGTGAAGTCCATCGGCTATATCGCCGGCTATGGTTTGCGCTCGATGATGATCGCCCAGTCGATGAGCCAGCTCAAGGACCGCGACCTTTACGGTGAAGAAGGCGCACGCACGCTGGCCACCAACCACATGATCCAGATCCTTTACGCCCCGCGCGAGCAGCAGGACGCGCAGGAGTACAGCGAAATCCTCGGCTATTACGGCTTGAGCAGCACCAGCAAGGGTGTCTCGCGCGGCCGCGGTTCGGTCACCAACAGCGAAAACGTCAGCGAGCAAAAACGCGCACTGATGCTGCCACAGGAGCTGCGCGAGATCGGCCCCGATCGCGTCATCGTCCTTGCCGACAACTGCAAGCCCATCTTCGGCGACAAGATCAAGTATTACAGCGACCCTGTCTTCGAGCAACGGCTGCTGCCGCCTCTGAAAGTGCCGCCGCTGGACATGGACACCTTCATTGCCAAGTTCGAAGGCCGCGTTCGCTCCCTGGAACCCGGCGAACAGGTGTCGGCCAGTCGGCTGGCCATCAACCTAGACACCATGCCGCCCGTGACAAATGCCGCCAGCCCCCTGGCGCAGGAAGTGTCGGCGATGGCCGACTGGTTGTTTAGCAACGTGCAGTGGGCGCGGCAAGCGGTCGATGACGCCGTGAGCCCCTTTGGCGAGGCTGACGCCCGCACGCACCAAGTACTGGAACTCACCCCATGATTTTTAAAACTATCACGTCATTGGCCGGCTTCTCGCTGTGCGTCGCCACCGCGGCTGTACAAATAGGCGGCTGCAGCAGCCTCTCCAAACCCGCGGAAGCCGACGGCAGTTCACGCGTGCCAGCCAATGATGCGACACGTGTGCAGGCGCTGCAGAACCGCGTAAATGCGGATCGCCAATTGCTGACAGAAAACAATCTATTGCGCGCCCAGGTCGATGTTTTGCAGGCAAAGCTGAACGAGATGACAACCATCGTTCGCGAAGCCCTGACCCTACCGTCAGTGACAGCGCCGCAAGCGCCACGTGCCCCACTCGCGCCAGTGCCGGTTCCGCTGGCGCCCACGACGGCAGCGCCCCAGTCGATGGCTACGCCAGCCCTCCCTGCCTATGCTTATGCGACCAGTGACTCGGGCGTTGTAATCCGTGTCTTTCACCCGTTTGCGCGCACCGACTTCGAACTCACCGAGCCGGTGGCACAAGCCCTGCGTTCCAGCGTGCGGGGCGCCCAGCAGATCGAAGTTCGAGGCCACACCGACAGCGATGTCGTCAACCCCATTGACAAGCTGATTGCCATCGAGCGCGCGGAAAGAGCACGCACTTGGCTCATCAACAACGGCGCAGATGGCATGCGCATCCGCATGAAGTACTTCAGCGCCGGCAACTTCCTGGCGGACAACGCTACCGCCCAAGGTCGCTCGATGAATCGCCGCGTCGAAATTGACATCCGCAACCAGCAGCTGGCCAGCGGTCACATTGTCTTGAGCAACTGAGAGCAGGAGCGCAACATGAGCAACACGATCACAGAGGGCAAGGATCGCGAACTCTCTCCGGACATGGAGGGTGAGATCGTGCGCGCGCCGACACCGGCCGCGGTCGACCTTACAGCGGAGATTGCTGCTGCATCAACGTACAAGGAGGCAGGGCAGGGCGAGTCCATGCGCGAGCGCTCTTCGATCGAGTCGCGAACCGGCCTGCGGGTGTCGGCGGTCAACGAAGCTCGGCAGACCAGCCCGGGGCGCTCCAACACCGAGCCCCTGGTAGACCAGGACACGGCCCGTCGTTGGGCCGACCTGGACGCAAGTGACTTCGGCAGGATACGGTCCTCGGCCAGGCGCGAAAACGCCGTTGAAGCCATGGCGGGCCATGTGCGCGCGTCACCTGAATACGCCGAAGAACTTGCAAAGCGTTCACCTCCACTGGCTGACGCAGCCCGGAACGTCAATGAGGCTCAGGACAAGGCAGAAGGCGAAGCACGTCGCGCTCGGGATGCTACTGAATACGCAGTCTCGGAGCAGCGGCGAGCCAACTTGAATGCCGCGGAGCAATCGCGTGCCGCCCTGATTGATGCGGCCAGCCTTGCCACGGTGGCCACCATTCGCAAGCGAGAAACGGCCCAGGTCGTTGAGCTACTCGCTCGCTCACCGGACACGGCGACAGAGCAGTTGCGCGAGGCGCAGCAGTCTCTCAAAGCCCCACCCCTCGACGGCCGCGTGACCGCACCAGATGATCCCGACATCGCAGCGCAGCAAGCCCGCGCAATCAAGCGCCCTGTCGCAGAAGAACAATTGAGCCAAACACTGTTGACCCGTTTCGTCGTTTCCCACGAGAAACGGGGCGTTTGGGACAAAGGCTCAACCGCATTCACCTTCCGCAGCGGTGGTGATCAAGGCCGCGTTGCATTTGTCGACGCGGGCAAGGCCCTCAGCACCGAACGTGACGACAAGGCCACGATTCGCGCCATGGTCGAGGTAGCCACTGCCAAGAACTGGAAGGAAGTAACGGTCAGCGGCACCGACGATTTTCGGCGCAACGCCTGGCTGGAAGCCAGCCTTAACGGTCTAAAGGTTCGCGGCTACGAGCCAAGGGAAGCCGACCTGCAAATACTGAATGAGCTGCAGGCACGTCACAGGCCAATCAACACCATCACGGCAGTCGAACACGCACACAAGCGCGACCAGCCACACGAGACTGCCAAGCCAGTACCAGCCTCACAGCGCAAGCACATTGACGGCGACGCGTTGACGGTGCATGAAAAAACCGTTCTCGACAACTCTCGCGCCATCCTGAGTTCCAAGGCCTTGAGCGAGCAGTTCACAGAGGCCGCGCTGAGCGAACTGGAGTCCAAGCTGCGAGGTGAGCGTGTCTATGTCGGCGAAATCGTCGATCACGGCCGCGCGCCGTACCAGTTCAACAAAGACAACGACGAAAGCTACTTCGTCACGCTCAAGACCCGTGCTGGCGAACAGGTCATCTGGGGCAAAGGCCTTGCTGAAGCGGTGCAGGAGCGAAGCGCCGGTGAGCAGGTGGTTTTGCAAAACATCGGCAAACGCGACGTTACCGTCCAGGAACGCCTGCGGGACGGTCAGGGCCACGTCGTTGGTACACGGCCGAAGGAATCGCAACTGAACGCGTGGAAGTCGGAGCTGTTGTCCCGCTTCAGCGACAAGGCCCGCACCGACTTTGCAAACCGCTCGGCCACCCGCCAGCCTAGCTTCGGCGTGTACGACGCAAAAGCGCCCAGCGCGCCCGAGCAGCCAGCCGCCCCCTCACGGGTACCTCAGTTGCAGCGCAATGCCGAGCAACAGCACAACGCACGCGAGCGTTGACGCCCCCCTGGAAAGCCAAAGGAAAATGCGATGAAAGCGCTCCGCCAGCTCCTCCCAAAATCTGCGGTCACCAGCTTGGCGATCGCTCTGTCGCTGCTTTACGTCAGCCCAGCTCAGGCAGCAGACGGATGCAAATTCCTGCTGTGCATCGCCGGGCCGTGGTCGAGCATTTCTCAATGCGTACCTACCGTGCACGAGGTTTTTCATGATCTTGCCAGAGGCCGGCCCTTTCCGACCTGCGATATGAGCGGAGCCAGCAACAC
>JANXMO010000011.1 GCA_025354615.1 Burkholderiales bacterium
AAACAATTCGGCGTTGATGTGGAGCAGATGCCGGCCTTGCTGGCCGATATTGAGGCGCACGGCCTGGCGTTTGAAGGCTTTCACCTGTTTGCCGGCTCGCAAAATCTGCGCGCAGAATCGATTTGCGAGGCGCAGCAAAAGTCGTATGCGCTGGCCGTGCGGCTGGCCGGGTTGACATCGCAGCCAGTGCGTTTTCTGAACCTGGGCGGCGGCTTTGGCATTCCCTACTTCCCCGGCGAACAGCGGCTTGACTTGCATCCGATCGCCGACAACCTGGCTACGCTGGTGGAGCGTGCCCGCCACGACTTGCCGGAGGTGGCACTGGTCATCGAACTGGGCCGCTATCTGGTCGGCGAGGCGGGCCTTTATGTCACCCGCATCGTTGACCGCAAGGTGTCACGGGGGCAGGTGTTTCTGGTGACGGATGGTGGGCTCAACCACCATCTGTCGGCCTCGGGGAATTTTGGCCAGGTCATTCGCAAAAATTATCCGGTGACCGTGTTGCCGTCTCAACCCACCGGCACGCCCGAATGCGCATCGGTTGTCGGGCCGCTGTGCACGCCGCTCGACCTGCTGGCTGACAGAATGATGCTGCCCGCCGCCGCGCCGGGCGACTTGGTGGTCGTGTTCCAGTCGGGCGCTTATGGCGCGAGCGCCAGCCCACAAGCATTTTTAGGTCATCCAAGCTGCATCGAAGTGCTTGTTTAACGCGGCAATTGCCGACGTATGGATCACTGCACCTGTTGAACCTGCTAACTGCGTTTGACAACCGCCTGGCTGCAAAATAAGCGTTTTGACAAAATACCGCACGAATCAAGTGTTCCGAATTTGCAACATCTGTGCTTGTAATCGTTCACTTTGGCAACAAAGCGGGGTAGAGCTTACCAATTGAAACATGAAGCGCTCTTAATTCAAGCACGATGTTGACGATTCTTCTTTAGCCGGCAAACGGATTGTCTTCAAGTAGCCAGCGGCATCATTTCCCGCCAGGTTAGGCAATCAGTTGACGAAGGCTGGGTACGCATTTGCATACGCACCGGAAGAGTCGACATTCCATTTCATTCTGGTTGTTTTTTTGCAAACGACAAGTGCTGCGTCGGGTTTTTGACAGAGCCCTGAGCAGTGGCTTGACCGTGAGCACATCACACAACGGACTTTATCGTCAGGAGAGACTATGTTCACAAACGCGATTGTCGAAGTTCCTATCGAAAACTACACGCCTCCGGAACACCTGTGGGCAGGTCATCCGGAAAGCGGTTCGGTATCCGAAGGACTGGTCAATCGGCGCTTGTTCACGATTCGCGCGGCGGATTCTTCGGGTGAACGCAGTTCCGCGAATATTTTGATCAACCGCATGTATGCCAAACGCGGTTACCACACGACGTCGTTGAAAAAAGACCAAGGCACCAATCGCATCACGCTGATTGCCAGCGAACAGGAAGCGACGCTTGGCACCATCACTGTGGGGTTTGACAGTTCGAGCGGCCTGTTGACCGATGACTTGTTTCACGAGGAAATCAGCAGCTTGCGTGCCGCCGGCCGCGAGGTGTGCGAATTCACCAAGTTGGCAATGGACAACGTGGTGCGCTCCAAACGAGTGTTGGCGTCGCTCTTCCACGTCGCTTACTTGATCGCCCACCGCATCAACGGCATTGACGACCTGGTGATCGAAGTCAATCCGCGCCACGTGCTGTATTACGAAAAAATGTTGGGCTTTGAGGTCATGGGGCCTGAGCGGCTCAACCTGCGTGTCAACGCACCGGCAGTTTTGTTGTGCTTGAAGTTG
>JANXMO010000049.1 GCA_025354615.1 Burkholderiales bacterium
TCGAAGCCCGCCGCATGCGGGGCTTATCCGCGAAGACCGAAATCACGCCGATGCTGCGCCTGATCCACAACCGCTATTTCGTCGAGCTGGGAGTCAACAACTCAAAGCAGGCTCGCGCGAACTTCATGTACACCTTTTGAAGGAATACCAATGAAACACCAATTCCAAATCATCGCTGCACTGGTTCTTATCGCCAGCGCTGCCTCTTCCTTCGCTGCGACGAGCGTCAAGGCTACCGTCAATGGCATGGTCTGCGCTTTCTGCGCGCAGGGCATTGAGAAGCGGCTGTCCAAGCTGCCGGCCGCGCATGCGGTCTTCGTCGACCTCAAGCAAAAGGTCGTGGTCGTGGAGGCCAAGGATGGGCAGACGCTGGACGGCAAGGCGATCACCGCAGAGATCGTAGACGCCGGGTACGACGTGACGAAACTGGAGACGGTCGAGCAGTCGGTCGCCGACATCAAGGCCAGCATGAAGGCCAAGAAGTGAGCCCAGACGGCATCGCCGAATCAAGGGCGAGCCTGTGGACCTCGGTGCTGAGCCTGTTCGCCAGCTCCGGCACCCTGGTCTGCTGCGCGTTGCCCGCTTTGCTGGTGGCGATTGGCGCCGGCGCGGCGCTTTCATCGCTCGTGTCAGTCTTTCCCAAGGTCGTCTGGCTCAGCGAGCACAAGGTCGGTCTCTTCGTGTTCGCTGGCTTGGCGATGGCGGGAAGCGGCTGGTTGCAGTGGCGCAATCGGATGGCGCCGTGCCCGACCGATCCGGTCTTGCGCCATGCCTGCCTGAAGACGCGCAAGACGTCCGCGCGGCTCTACGTGTTCAGCTTGTTGGTGTACGCGGTCGGCGGCTGGTTTGCGTTTGTTCAGCCGTGGTTAGCCGGTACCTTCGACAACTGATGCAGTGAGGGGTGCTCCCTACGGTGCTATCGCGCAGGGAGTACGGTTAACCCTTCATTGCAGCCATAGAGGTTTGCGCCGAAAACGAGATCACCCCGACATGGGAAGGCGACTGGGCGGACTGGATTGGCTGGAGGTACTATCCTCCAATGCCGACTGAAGGATCGGGATTTGCTCCGACAGAAAACCACGGCGTTTTTGATGATGGGCAGTCTGACCACCATCACGGTGGTACCTTAATCCACTTCAGCCCCGCCAGATGCGGTAGGTAAGACAGCGAACCAGCCCAACATTGTTGAAGATCGTGAAGCCAACTAGCGTCAACGCACATACACGCTTGCGCAGCGGGGTGACCCCATCGCTGCGGGGCTGGATGTGGGCGTTTCGCTTGTTCTTGGTTTTGGTCCTGATGTTCGATCAGGTCAGCGCGCCTTTTCACCGGCATCACCATGACTTCGGCATCGATGCAGACGCTGGCTTGGCGATATCACACGGGCCGTCGGCTGATTTGTCGGCCGTTGAATCCCACGCGGACGACGGTCATTCCGGACTGAAAGGTGGTCATTCGGCCATTGCGCTTCGCTCACAGTGTTTTGAGCTGACCGACGTTCAAACAGTCGCCGATGCGGTGCTTTTTGTGGCGGCCTTCGTCGTGGGCTTCCCCGCGATCAAAGCTGACACACCGGTTCCAGACTGGCCCGACCGAGGGCCGCCGCAATTCACTTCCTTCAAGAGCCTGCCGCCCGCAGGCCGTGCCCCTCCGCTCCACGCCTGAAAAGCCGCAATCCGCTTTTCCCGGGCGCGTCATCGTGCGCGCTCAGTCCGTGGAGTTTTCATGTCATCGCAATTTCCCCTTCGCACATCGGTGCAGAGGCGTCGCGTTGCTGGCCGTGCCAGCATCCGATCCGACGTCTCGCGACCGAGCGTGGCCCTGTCCGCCATCGGGCTCGCTTTAGCCCTCACAAGCCCCCTGGCTCATTCGGCCGATGCTCCGGCTTTTGGAGTCCTGCTTCAACAGTCGCTGGCCCGCGCCCCGGTCCTGCTGGAACAGCAGGCCAATGCTGAAG
>JANXMO010000112.1 GCA_025354615.1 Burkholderiales bacterium
ACACCGGCCACTGAGTCGTCGGCAACGCTCACAGAGTCGAATTGCTGCAAGACCTCGGAGGTGCTGGCTGCGCTGCAACGGGCGATGATGCGCTGCACATCAGCCATCAAGCAGCCCGCCAGCCGGCTGATGCCATGCAAGGTGTGCAGTGCCTGGGCAGCGTTCAGCGCGCAAGCTTGCGCGTCGTCAGTCCAGCGCGCTGCGAAGTCGAGTGCGGGGCTCAAGGCAGTGGCTGTTGAGTTGTCGACAGGCGCCACGTCGGCAGCTGGCGCTGGCAATGCACTGCGCAGCAACTGGGCCATCAGCACCGCGGCTTGTTGGGCCGACGTGGTGTCGGGGTCGGCGTCGAGTGCGTCGAGCAACGGCGCCGTGGCCACCATCAACTCGCCGACGCTGTGCAGCAGTGTGTCAGCACGCAGCTTTGCAGGGAAGGCTGCCCCTGTGGCCGGCGCTTCCATGAAAGCTGTGTCAGGAAATTGTTCGTCCATGTTCATGACCACCGCGGCATGATGTCAGCCGCCTCCATGGTTTCATCGTCAATGGCATCGGGCGGGGTGTAGGCACAAAGCGTAGCCGCTCGGCCCGCTTCCTGGTGGATCAACGCCGTGCATTGCCGCACGCTGGCGGCAGCTGCGATCAGCGCATCTCCCAAATAAAGGGACAGGCGTTCAACGGTGGCCGCATGAGATCCCGGCGGCGCTTCTGATGAAGCGCCGTTTGTTGCCGGGTGCAAGCTCTCGTTCATTGAACGCCCTGAAGTTGCGCTTCAATCAAGCCAAGCCTTTGATGGCTTCGCCGATCGCCTTGAACAGCTTGGCCAGCGCCTCGCTGATTTTGGTGATCAGCTGGATGATGCCCATTTCCATTTGGAATTTCATTTGCGCAGCAGCGGTCTGCCTGATCTGCTTCATCATGGATTCTGTGGAATTTTCCGCGTCGTTCGTTGCACCCTGACTGCCTTTAATGGCATCGTCCTGAAATTGGTGTTGAGGGTCCGTCCTTGGCATAGATGTGGTGGAAGGCATGCCGTAGTTGCTGGAGGTGAAAGACATGGTGTTACTCCTGGTGTAGGCAGCGGTTGCTGCGGTTTAAAAATTGATGCGTTGTTTCTTGAAATGTTGGCCGCTTAAGGATTAAGGACCGGCGGCAAGTTTCATCGTGCGCACGCGTTGGCCCGGTTTGTAATGACTGCAGGTCAAGCGTTTCGTCAAAGGCAGCAGCACTTTCATTCGACACCTCTCGGTTCTTGAGCGAAAGCCGTCGTTGACGACGTCAGCCGCAAAACCTGGGCAGGGGCCACTGGCAGTGCTGCAGACGTTTGCCGGGTACTTGGTGGAAGCGGCACGTCGTCATTGATCATCAACACCTTGCGCCCGTCACGCGTTTGCACGATCTGGACACCGGGTGCGGCGTAGACCGCGCCGACCAGCTCTTTGCTGGTCGGCGTTGTCGCCTGAACGTCGACTTCAATTCGCTTGACCAGCGGCGCCAGGTCGGACGCCACGCGTGCCACGGCGGCGCGCAGATGCGGGGCATCGACCGTGTGGCCGCTGAGCACGAACACACCATCGCTGCGGCGGCGCGCCTGGATGTCGTCAATCCCCAGCGACTCGACGATTTGGCGCGAGATGTCGTCAGCAGACGCATATTTGCGCCGCACGTGCGTGTCGTCGAAGTGGCGCAATGCGGTGTTCAGCGTGCGCAGCGCCACCGCGTCGTCAACAATGCCTTCGACCACCAGTTCTTTCCCCGCGCTGCGCAGCGTGACGCCGCGAACCTTCGATTCCTGCAAGGCGCGTTCAATCTGCTGCGCCAGCGGCGGGGCCGGCTGTACTTTGCCATTGGCACCTGAAACGATGAACACCAGGCCGCCCAGCAACAACGAGGCTGCACCGCCCGCCCAGGCGGCCATGCGCCGCCGCCCTTGCTGGCGGGCGGGTTCGCCAGCCGTTTCGCCGTCCGCCGTGTGGCTTTGCGCCATCGTGTCGGCGGCCGCATCCGTGGGGTCTCCTCCCAGCACGTTCTGGAGCGCTTCCACTGCGGCCGTGACCGGGCGCAGCAGCAATTCGAGCAAAGCCATGTCGGACGGCCAGGCCACGTTGTCAGGGCCGATGCACAGTGCGACATCGCCGAAGCGCCGGGGCACGAAGTCGAGCAGGGACTGCGCTGCTGCGCTCCCGTTGCCCTCGTCCTGCATGCTGGCCATCAGTATGTTCACGGTGTCCTCGTTTACTTCAATGACGATCGACTCGCCTTGCCAGTCGATGATTTCGACATCGGCGTCAGCCTCGGCGCCAATCACATAACGTGCTGATGTCAAAGGTAACTGCACGCCAGCATGGACACCAGTGAGAATGCGAAGAAGTTTCATGATCAGCGAACACAGGTGGAAGAAAAAGCGGTTGTCAGGTCATTTCCAGCGCTTTGGAAGCCGCAGCGAACAGCCGGAGTCGATGTGTTGAGTCCGGAATTCATGTCAATGTTGAGTGCCAGGCGCGACGCATTGACTGCCGGCCGTGCAGCCATAGGCGCTGGCTCAGCAGTGGGCGCCGGTGCCGGCATGCTGGCGGCAATCAACCGCGGAGTGATCAGGAACATGCGCTCCGAGCGGGTCTTTTCCTGGCTGTTTGACCTGAACAGGCCGCCGACATAAGGCAGGCTGGCCAGACCCGGTACGCCGCTGCGCTGAACGCTTTCCGATTCAACCGTGATGCCGGCAATCAGCAGGCTTTCGCCTTCACCCACGTAGGCCTCGGTTTGAATCTGTGTCTTCTTGACCACCGGCACCTGGTCGACCGTGCCAGCCTCGAAGCTGCCGTCTTCAATGTAGATCGTCAGCTTGATTTGGCGCACACCGTTGACCATGACCGGCTGCGGCGTCATGCGGAGCAAGGTGCCTGCTTCGACCTGGAACAAATTGGCTTCCAGGTTGCCCGACACGCGTACGCTGACAACGCGCTTTTCCTTCATCATCGCCGCCCGGTTGGCGACACCCAGCAGCTTGGGCTTGGAAACCACACGCGCCCGGCCCATGCCCTCCAGCGCCTGCAATTGAACCGAAAAGCTGGCGCCGGCGTTGGCCAGTAGCGTACCGATACGGAACGGCGCCAGGCCACTGGCGGCACCGGCAAGTGAAGGGCTGGTGACGCCCGTCGTCAGCCGGTTGGTCTGCAGCGACCAGTCAACGCCCAATTGGTCCAGGCTGCCGGCGGAAACATCGACGATCATGGCTTCGAGCTCCACCAGCTGCGGCCGCTGGTCCAGCTGCTGGATCAGCGAAGCGTATTCGGCCATGCGTGTCTTTTTCGCGTGAACGATCACGCTGTTGGTGCCGATATCAGCTTCAAAGCTGGCTTCGTCTTCACGGGTGTCGACAGGGCTGTGCAGGCCGCGTCCGCCTGGCGCGCCACCTGCTGCACCCGTACCGGCAGCGGCATCACCTTTGGTGGTGGCATCTGGCAGCAGCTTGTCAGAGCCAGTGGTGGCATACATCGCTTTGAGCTTGCCGGCCAGCTGCCCGCTCATGCTGGGGCCTTTCGCCGCACCTTCCAGCTTGTTGGCTGGGGTGCCGCTGTATAGCGAGCGCAATGTTGTCACCATACCGGCGACAGTGCTTTCGCCGTATACCTGGTCACCGGCGGAAGCAAAGCGCAATGGAAATACCTGCGTCAGCGCGGCATTCGATTCAATCGCCGAAGCGTCCAACGCCTCGATCGCCATGGCCAGCAGCTCGACGTGCCGTGGCGGGCCGTACACCAGCAACACGTTATCGACCGCGCTGTAGCGCACGGGATAGCGCTGGTCGCCAAGCGCCAGCGATTTCAGCAGCTGGCTGACGTTGGCCCGTGTATAGCCGACGAGCTTGAACATGCGGCTTTGAATGGCTTTGGCCGGGTAGAAATAAAGCGCCGAGCCATCGTCATACCAAATCAGCGAGTAAGCGGTGGCGATGGCGTTGAGGAATTTGGCCGGCGAGTGGTCAAAATTGCCGGTCACCGAGCCATCGACGCCATCGGCAATCACGGCTGGCATACCGCGGCTGGAAGCGAAATCCTGCAGTACTTCCGACAGCCGTTTGCCTTCTGCGTGGTAGACGAAATGGGGGCCGCTCATGGCCGAGTTGCGGGGCAGCACCGGGGCGTCAATGACCATGGTTTCACGGACATCGCCTTGTTCGTTGTTATTTGCTTTTACATGACGGGCTGCTGCCACGTGCCGAACCTTCGTTGCTTTCGCCAACGGCGCAGGAGTGTCTACCGCAGTGCCTGCCAGCGATGCATCCAATGCCATCTGATAAGCATTTGTGGCCGCAGGCTGCATTGCGAAAGCCAGGGCGCAGCCCATGCGCAGTGCATACACAAGGGACTTGGCGTGCAACGAATTTGGCATGGGGTTTCCGCGTAAGTGAAAAGGAAGGTGAATGGCACAGAACTGGCAGGCGCTCAATCAGCGTCGTCTGGGTCTATGTCGTCTTCATCTTCTTCAGGGTGAACGAATTTTTCGAGCGCTTCAGTGGCAAACCCTTGGCCGGTTTGAAACTGCTGAAAAATTTGCTGGCGAAGGGCCGCCATGATTTCTTTGTCTTGGTCAGACGAAGGGTTTGTGGTGTCGCCACCGGTGTAAGACGGGGCACTGGGGCCACCAACTGATGGAATGGGCATGTTGATTTCCTTGAATGAAGAGTGGAAGGAACAGGGTGAAGGTTGCTCTGTTTAGCGCTTTGTGCAAACGCCTGGTGCGAACCTTTGTCGCGGGAAACGAAGTCAGCAAGGCCTGCTGAAAACCCTGAGCATTGAAAAAGCGTGCATTTGCTTCGCTATCGTGGAAAACACTTCGTATTGCCATGCATGCCGCTTGACGAAGTGGTGTTGAATCCAGTCTTCAATCAACTCACCTGTTCAGGAGGACTGGATGTCACAAGCCATGAATTCAGAAGCGTTCAGTGCCACAGCGGGCCTGATGGGCTCGGTCGAAGCAATGGGAATGGCCGCAGCGCAGCAGATTGCTGCTTTCAACACGACTGTTCAGCGCCTGCAAGCACTGGTGCCGCGTGTCACACAAGCCGAGCACCTTGAGTGGGTTCAAGAAGTTTCAGTTGCTGTGCAACAGGTTCATATGCACCTGTTCGCCACCGTGGCTGACACACCCGCAACGCCGGGCATTGAAGATGCTGTGGAAGAAGTGGCGTCAGATGCCTCCAGCATCGAAGCTTCGCTGCGTGGTTTAGCCGAATTGATTCAGCTCAGCCAGATGCGCAGCAAGGAAGTTGATTCACTGCTGACGACTTCCGCCGCGCGGTTGGATGCGATTGAGGCGGCGCTCAATGGCACAGCCGAGGTCGAAGCATGCGTCGCCGAGCCTTCCAACGCTGCCTGATTGGTGCGGTTAGCTGGGCAGCATGCGCTGCCGCAACCGCGCATTACGAATGTCGGATGGTTGACGGCACTGTCATCAGCTCGGTTCAAGACCTCTCACAAGGCTCGTTGCAAGCCGTGCAAGTGTGTACACCAGTGGCCACGCAGGTGGCTATCACCGCACCTTTTGACGCCGTAAGCGCCAACGGCTCATCGCCTTTCAAAGCGGCATGGCCCGAAACGTTCGGCATCCGCATCATCGTGCGCCCGAACTGGCGCAACCCTACGATTGCCGCCAAGCTGTCTTCCGAAGCGGAACCGTCCGCGGCTTATCAGGAGCTGATCGAGCAAGCTGCCAGCCGCCATGGTGTCGACCCGTTGTTGGTGCGGGCCATGATGGCCGTTGAATCAGCCGGACAACGGGCTGCCGTTTCCCCCAAAGGCGCACGTGGCTTGATGCAAATTATGCCCGCCACCGGCGCTCGCTTCGGCGTTGCCGATGCCTCCGAGTTGTTCAACCCTGCAGTAAATATCGATGTCGGCGTGCGTTATTTGCGTACGTTACAAAACCTTTTTCCTGCTCGTTTTGATCTTGTCGTGGCGGCTTATAACGCCGGCGAATCGGCCGTTCTGCGTGCAGGTGGCAATGTGCCGGCTTATGAAGAAACAAAAGCTTATGTGGTGAAAGTATTGGGCCGGTATGAAACGCTGTTGGCTCAACGCTGACCCTCGCTTAGAAAAGAAGCCCAAAAAAAAGCCGCCCGAAGGCGGCTTTCTAAAACATTCGATTCAATTAAAACGAGTGGCGAACGCCAAAGTTATAACCGGTCGATGTGGTGTTCAAAGCACTGTTGGTGTTGAGCGCTGCACCAACGGTGAAGTTGGCAAAATTCGAGTTAGAAACCCGACCAGCCGTGCCATAAACAGCAGTGCGCTTGGACAAGTTGTAGATGTATTCCAAAGAATACAAATTGGCTTTGCCATTGTTGAACGCCGTTCCAACAGCGCCGCCAGTAATCTTAGAACGTGCGTAAGAAGCACGGAATTCACCTGCGCCAACCGGGGCAGCCGCACTAATTTCCCACAGATTCTGTTTGATGGAACCAAACTTGTTTTGATCCCACAAACCAAACAACTTCACCACGCTGAAGTCATACGAGGCACCAACGTTGGCCACCTTGAAATCAGTGCTGGTATTTGCCGTCTTGGTCTGACCATATGCAACTGCGGCATTGAACGGGCCTGTGGCATAACCCAAACGGCCACCTGCATATTTCTGGCCAGGAACACCTTCACCAGCAGCAGCCGTCAGCTGACCGTAGACGCCGCCCAAATCGCCAGGCAGGAAATACGATGCAACGTTGTTGTCACGCAGGCCAGTAAGAGCGCCGCTATTCAACGCGCTGAACAAGTTGTAACCTTGACCCAGGC
>JANXMO010000147.1 GCA_025354615.1 Burkholderiales bacterium
ATCTGAGGAAACGCTGTGCGCCAAGATCTACAAGGAGGCGACGCAGCGCAGCTTCCGCCAGGCGGTCGATTACACCGAGAACCGCAAGGTCAAGAACACGCGGCAGGCGCGCGCGATGGCCAAGGGCACGCGTTTTGGCCGGCAGGCCGCCGAAGCCGCTTGGCAAAGCGCCGAAGTCGACGCGCTTTACCGGCTGGCCGGCGCCGGCGTGCGCGTGCCCAAGCCGCACAACTTCTGGGACGGCGTGCTGCTGATGGAGCTGGTGACCGATGCCCACGGCGATGCCGCCCCGCGCCTGAACGACGTGGCTTTCAGCCCCATCGACGCGCGCGCCCACCACGCTACCCTGCTGGCCGAGGTGGTGCGCATGCTGTGCGCAGGCACGGTGCACGGTGACTTGTCGGAGTTCAACATCCTGCTGGCCGCCGACGGCCCGGTCATCATCGACCTGCCGCAAGCCGTTGACGCGGCCGGCAACAACCACGCCCAGCGCATGCTGCTGCGCGACGTCGACAACCTGCGCCAGTTCTTCGGCCGCTTTGCGCCCGCGCTGCTGACCACTTGTTACGGCGCGGAAATATGGGACTTGTACCGGCGCGGCGTGCTGCTGCCGGCTTCCGTCTTGACCGGCCACTTCCAGGAAGGCAAGGCCGCGGTGGATATGGGCAGCGTGATGCGTGAAATCGACGACGCACGCGACGAAGAAGCGGCGCGCCGTTTGCGCATGCTGCAGGCGCCACGAGGGCGTACTTGACAAGCGCTGGCTTCAACCGGTTTTTTCCTGTCAACTTTTTGATGAAGCACTTCCCATGACACCCCTTCAAGCCGGATTAAAACAACGCTACGGCGAGCTGCCCGACGGCACCCCGCCGCTGCCTGAAACCATGGACGCTTTTTTGGCCCAACTGCTGGCCCATCGTTCGGTACGCGCTTTTGAAGACAAGCCGTTGCCGCCCGGCACGCTGGCACTGCTGGTGGCGGCGGCACAGTCGGCCGCCACCTCGTCGAATCTGCAGGCCTGGAGCGTGGTCGCCGTTGAAGACGAACAACGCAAGGCGCGCTTGTCGCAAGCCGCGGGCAACCAGGCGCACATCCGGCATGCGCCACTGTTTCTGGTCTGGCTGGCGGATTTGTCACGGCTTGAACGCACGGCCGAACGGGTGGGCGGGCGCAGCGATGCCAACCGTTATCTGGAGATGTTTCTGGTCGCTGCGATTGATGCCGCCCTGGCCGCGCAAAACGCCACCATCGCCGCCGAGGCGCTGGGACTGGGCACCGTTTACATCGGCGCCATGCGCAACCAGCCAGAGGCGGTGATCGCGGAACTGAAGCTGCCGCCGCGCACCTTTGCACTGTTCGGGCTGTGTGTCGGCCATCCCGATCCGCAGCGACCGGCCGCCGTCAAGCCGCGGCT
>JANXMO010000171.1 GCA_025354615.1 Burkholderiales bacterium
AAGCCAGCGCACGCGCGTACTTCCACTTAGTTTGCGTGGGATGCCTGGAAGGTTGAACCCCCGATATAGGGGTATCCCCAGCAAAAACGGTAAGAATTTATTGCAAGGTACCTGCATGGCCATAACGCTGTGCACTGGCTAGCAAGGCTGCTTTTAAATTTGGTGTGGCCTGAGCCCAGCATTGCTTGACCCAGTTTTGCATCTCGGGTGTTGCGGCGGTGTCCCAGGTGGCAAATACCAAATCGGCCAGCGTGGTTTGAACGGACAGCTCATGCGGCGCAAGGCGGTGGGCCTGATCCCAGGCCTGTTGAAATTCGACCGCGGGTCGCTGCAGGGCAAAAAGCGAAACGGCCAGGGCCGCCCAGGTGGCGCCGTGCCCCGGCCGCAAGGCCAACGAAGCCTGCTGATGAACACGCGCTTCTTCGAAAAAGGCGGCCCGAAGAGACGGGTCATCCCAGCCCGCGAGGCCTTGCGCTGCGTACATCTGGCCGAGCGTTTCATGGAGCACCGGGTCACGCGGCGTCAAACGCAGTGCCGACAGCAGATCGGCACGCGCTGCTTGCCACTCTTCTACCGTCCACCCGGTACCCAAACGCGCCCAGGTATCGACTTTCTGGCGCGCAGCCATCGACATGATGTCCGCACGGAACAACGCGGAGCCAGTCACCATCACCCATGCCGTCATGGCCAGCACACAGAACGACATTGGCAGCAGGTGCAGCCGTTGCCTTAACCAAGCGTTGAGTGACGACACAACCATCGGGTTGACTGCTCGGCTCTTCAAGCTGCCTGCCGCCACGCAGGCGGCAAAGGCAAGGCGCACAGCCGGGCGGGGGCCGCAGCCAACAACTCAAAAGCGGCGGCTTCACCGGCATAAGCTATTAAAAAATCACGGGCCGCTGACATGTGCGGGCGACGACCTCTCAAATTGTGGCTATCGCTGGCAATTACGCCGACCCAGCCCCAGTCAAGCAGTTGACGCGCCACATCGGTCACCCGTTCGCCAAACTGGCCAACCAATGAGCCGGCCGTAACCTGCAGCACGCAACCGATTTCGAAAAACGGCTTGATGCGTTCGGGCTGGCTCATGACGGACTTGTTGCGCTCGGGATGAACAATGACAGGACGAATGCCGCGCGCCAGCAGCCGTTCAATGAACGCTTCGGCGCCCAA
>JANXMO010000195.1 GCA_025354615.1 Burkholderiales bacterium
TCCACACCTTCGGGCTGGTGCCACGGATGTCGGCCACTGTCAGCAGATACAAGGCGGTGAGTCGGCGTTCGCTGCCGACGCGTGCGGCAAAAGCCTCAATGACCTGCGGGTCGGACAGGTCTTCTTTTTGCGCGATGCGCGACATCGTCAGGTGCGACTCGACGAGGAATGCAACCAATTGCGCGTCAATGCCCGTCACGCCGTGGTCACGGCAAAAACGGCGGGCTTCTAGGGCCCCGAGTTCTGAATGGTCGCCGCCGCGGCCCTTGGCCACGTCATGGAATAGCGCAGCGATGTAAAGCAGCTGCGGCTTGTCCCACAGCAACGCCAGCTGTGAGCAAAACGGGTATTCGTGCGCATGCTCGGCGACGAAGAAGCGGCGTATGTTGCGCAGCACCATCAGGATGTGCTGGTCAACGGTGTAGACATGAAACAAGTCATGCTGCATCTGCCCGACGATGCGGCGGAACACCCACAGATAACGCCCCAGCACCGAGGTCTGGTTCATCAGCCGGAAGACGCGGGTCTGGCCTTCGGGGGCGCACAGGATTTTCATGAACGTCGCGCGGTTCACCGGGTCGCGGCGAAAAGCGCTGTCCATCAGCCCGCGGGCGTTGTAGAGCGCGCGCAATGTGCGTGCCGACAGGCCGCTGGGGCCGCGTATGGTCTGGTAGACGTGGAAGGTTTCGAGAATGGCGTGCGGGTCGCGCAGGTAAAGGTCGTCGCTGGCCACTTCCAGCATGCCGTCGCGGTCGAAGAACTTGTCGTTGATCGGGCGCATCGGCGCGTCTTGCAGGCCGTTGATGCGCTCCTCGATGTTGAGCATCAGGATCAGGTTGAGCTGCGTCACCGCCTTGGCGGCCCAGTAATAGCGCCGCATCAACACCTCGGAGGCGCGCTGTTCGACGCTGCCGTGGTAGCCGAAGCTCTCGGCCACCGCTGTTTGCAGGTCGAACACCAGTCGGTCTTCGCGGCGCCCCGCCACGCAGTGCAAGCGCGCGCGAATCAACTTCAACAAGCCTTCATTGCGCTGCAATTGTTTGACTTCGAACGGCGTCGCCAATCCCTTGGCGGCCAACTCGTTCCAGGTCCGCCCCAGCCCGGCGGCGCGGGCAATCCACAATACCATTTGCAGGTCCCGCAGCCCGCCCGGGCTTTCCTTGCAATTGGGCTCGAGTGCGTAGGGCGTGTCCTCGAAGCGTTGGTGGCGTTGCCGCATTTCCAGGGTTTTGGCGCGCAAAAAGGCTTTCGGCTCCATCGCCAGCGTGTTGAGACGGCGAAACACGTTGAACAGCCGGCGCGAGCCGCCGACATAGCGCGACTCCAGCAGTGCCGTGCGCACGGTGACGTCGCGCGTGCCTTCGGCCAGGCACTCTTGAACCGTGCGCACGCTGGAGCCGATTTCCAGCCCGGTGTCCCAACAGGCGGTGATGAAGCGCTCGGTGGCCTCGCGGGCTGCGGCGATGCCTTCTTGCGGCACGGCCCGCGTGGGCGGCAGCAGCACCAGCACATCGACATCGGAGTAGGGGAACAGCTCGCCACGGCCATAGCCGCCCACTGCCAGCAATGCAGCATCGGCCGGCATGCCGGTCAGCTGCCAGAGGCTGCGCAGTGCGTGGTCGACATGGCGTGCCAAGCCGCGCACCAGCTGACCGGCCGCTGGTGTGGTCGGCCGCGCCTGGGTGAAGTGACGCAGCAAAGCCGCCTTGCCTTCGCGGAATTGCGCGCGCAGCTGCGCCAGCGGGGCGCCGTCATCGGCCGCTCCGATGAGGGGCAAAGCGGGCAAGGCCGACGGCGTCAAGGCGCCGAGAGCGGCCGGATCAGCCACATTTGCCCCGGTGAAAAGAGGCGGGCCCCGGCGACAAAACAGCGCGTGCAGGGGGCACGGAATGCGCCCGTCAAGCGCCTGCGAGAGCAGGCGGCGGGCTGTCCGCGGATACTGTCAACACCTCATAACCGGTTTCCGTCACCAGCACCGTGTGCTCCCATTGGGCAGACAGCGAGCGGTCCTTGGTGACGATGGTCCAGCCGTCGCCGGCTTCGCGGATGTCCCGCTTGCCGGCGTTGATCATCGGCTCGATCGTGAACACCATGCCGGGCACCAGTTCGTCCAGCGTGCCGGGCTTGCCGTAGTGCAGCACCTGCGGTTCTTCATGGAATTTGCGGCCGATGCCATGGCCGCAGAACTCGCGTACCACCGAAAAACCGTTGCCCTCGGCAAAGGTCTGGATCGTGTGGCCGATGTCGCCCAGGCGCGCGCCGGGCCGCACGCGCGCGATGCCACGCCACATCGCTTCGTAGGTCATGCGGCACAGCCGCTTGGCTGCAATCGAGCCCTCACCGACGACAAACATGCGGCTGGTGTCGCCGTGCCAGCCGTCTTTGATGACGGTGACGTCGATGTTGACGATGTCGCCGCTCTTGAGCGCGCGGTCATTCGGAATGCCGTGACAGATCTGGTGGTTGATCGAGGTGCAGATCGATTTCGGGTAAGGCGTGTAGCCCGGCGGCGCGTAGTTCAACGGCGCGGGCGTGCCGTGCTGCACGTTGACGATGTGATCGTGCGCGAGTTGGTCGAGCCAGTTGGTCGTGACGCCGGGTTTGACGTGCGGCGTCAACATGTCCAGCACCTCGGACGCCAGCCGCCCGGCCAGCCGCATGCCGTCGATGTCGGCTGCGCTTTTGAAAGTGATCGTCATGCGTTTGATTATCTCACCCGGCCGTTAAACTTGGTGGTTCGTGCCACCGTTGGCCTGCGCCCGCGGCAGCCCTCCAAACGGGTTTTCCACCCTCTGTTTTCAAGCCTTTTGCAGTGACATTGGATTCCACGCCCGCGCGGCACCTGACGCATTTCGAGGGCGGCCGTGCGCTGTCCGCCTTCCGCGCCGAGGCGCTGCTGAAAAAGCTGCAGTCGGCCGTGCCGCGGCTGGCGTCGGTCGAGGCGCGCTACGTTCACTGGGTGTGGAGCGACCTGCCGCTGGCGCCGGCAATGTCCGGGACCCTGGCGCGGCTGCTCGACTATGGCGATGCCGCCGTTGGGGCCAATACCGATGCCAAGGTTCCAATGGTGGTGGTGGCGCCGCGCCTGGGCAGTGTTTCGCCGTGGGCTTCCAAAGCCACCGAAATCGCCCGCCATTGCGGCGCCACGGTGCGGCGCATCGAACGGGTGACGGAATTCCGGCTGGGTGTGCGTGGCGGTACTTCACTCGAAGCCGCTGAATGGCAGGCGGCGGCGGCCTTGCTGCACGACCGCATGACCGAGAGTGTTTGGCCACGCCGCGCGGACGCCGCGGCGCTGTTCGATGAACAGCCGGGCCAGCCGATGGCGCGGGTCGACGTGCTGGGCCGCGGCGCAGCGGCCTTGCAGGCAGCCAATGTTGAATTCGGCCTGGCCCTCAGCGCCGATGAAATCGACTACCTTGTGCAGGCTTTCACGGCGCTCGGCCGCAACCCGAGCGATGTCGAACTGATGATGTTCGCGCAGGCCAACAGCGAACACTGCCGCCACAAGATTTTCAACGCCCGTTTTGTCATCGACGGCGTCGTCCAGCCGCATTCGATGTTCGAGATGATTCGTCATACCGAGCGGCAGGCGCCGCAATGCACCGTGGTGGCCTACAGCGACAACGCCTCCGTCATGGAAGGCGGCCCGATCGAGCGTTGGGTGGCCCCGTCCAGCATCGACGGCCCCAGCCTGTACGCCGCGCAAGCCGACGTGGCCCATGTGCTCATGAAGGTCGAGACCCACAACCACCCAACAGCCATCTCGCCTTTCCCCGGTGCCTCCACGGGCGCGGGCGGAGAGATCCGCGACGAAGGCGCCACTGGCCGCGGTTCCAAGCCCAAAGCCGGGCTGACTGGGTTCAGCGTGTCCAACCTTGCCCTGCCGGGGCTGCACGCGCCGTGGGAGCCATCGGGCGAAGCGCCTTACGGTCGCCCAGCGCACATTGCCAGCGCCTTGCAAATCATGATCGAAGGCCCTTTGGGTGGGGCGGCGTTCAACAATGAATTCGGCCGGCCCAACCTGGCAGGCTATTTCCGGGTGTTTGAGCAGACCGTGGGTGAGGGCGATCAGGCCGTGCGCCGTGGCTACCACAAGCCCATCATGATCGTGGGCGGCCTGGGCACCATCTCAGCAGGGCAGACGCACAAAAAGCCGTTCCCGGCGGGCACGCTGCTCGTGCAGTTGGGCGGGCCGGGCATGC
>JANXMO010000596.1 GCA_025354615.1 Burkholderiales bacterium
TCGCCTTGATCGAGCGCGCGGTGCAAGTCGTTTTCCAGCGTCAGGCGGCGCTGTATCTCGGCACTCATCGCCTCGACGTAAAAGCGGACCTGGTTGCGCCCGCTTTCCTTGGCCACATGCATGGCCGTGCTGGCGTGGCGCAGCAGGGAATCGATTTCGCTGCCGTCTGCCGGTGTCAGGGCAATGCCGATGCTGACCGTGATCGACAGCTCCTGCCCGTCCACGTCCATCGGCTGCGACAGCGTGCGCACGAGCCGCTGCGCCACCGCGGCGGCGCCTTCACGGTCGGGCACGTCGACCAACAGCAGCGTGAATTCGTCGCCACCCAGGCGGGCCAACAGGTTCTCGTTCTCAGCTTGACCTGCTTCACGGCCGGCGGGTTGGCCGCGCGGCATGCCTTTGATGTCGCTGGCCCGCAGGCCGTCGCGCAAGCGCTCGCTGACGCGCTTCAACACCTCGTCGCCGGCGCGGGCCCCAAGTGTTTCGTTGATCATCTTGAAGCGATCGAGGGCGATGAACAGCAGCGCGCAGTGCAGGCCGCGCCGCTGTGCGTACGGCAGCCACTGCAAGGCCATTTCCTGGAACAAGCAGCGGTTGGCCAGCCCGGTCAAAGCGTCGAAATAGGCGAGCGTGCGAATCCGGTTGTCCGCCTCGACGCGTTCGGTGACGTCACGCCGGATGCCACGAACCGTCACCGGGCGGCCGGCACCGTCCAGCGCCACGTCGGTCTGCTCGATCACCTGGCGCAGCGTGCCGCAAGGCCGCACGATACGCATTTCCAGCTCGTACGGTCGGCCTTCGGTTTGCGCGAACGCCAGCAACTGCTGCAGCGTGCTGCTGTCATCCGGGTGCACGCCGGCCAGCAACTGGCCCAGCCCAGGCAGCGCAGGCGCAGGCGCGGCAGGCGTGTCGCCTTGAATCCGCTGCATTTCCTCCGAGCACAGCACCACGCCGCTGGCACAGTCCCACTCCCAACTGCCCATTTGCGCCAGCTGCTGCGAGCGGGCCAGCAGGGCGCGCGAACGCTGCATGTCCTGCAGCGCCCGGCTGGTGCGCAGCGCGTAGTCGACGCGGCACGGCAGCAGCTCCCAGGCGATGGGCTTGGTCAGGAAATCAGTGCGGCCGCGTTCGTAAGTGCGGGCCATCTGCACCGCGTCATGCACGTCGCTGATGACGATGATCGGCACCCCGCGGCTTGCCGCCTGCGCCTGTAACTGGGCGCAGGCCGCGTACGCCACGGTGCCCGACGACACGAGTTCAAGCAGCACCAGATCGACCGGCGCCTGTTCGAACAACGCCAGGCCGTCTCCACCGCAGCCGGCCTGCAGCACCGCGTAACCGGCATCGGTCAGCACCTTCGCGGAACGCTGCCGCACGGCCGTGTCACTGTCGATGAGCAGGAGGCGTGCTGCTGCAGCCATCACGGCGCGCCTTTGCGGTGGATGGCGGGCCGTGTCACAGTTCGCAGTCGGCTTACCCGCATGAAGTTCAACACCGGCGCCATGGCGGCTGCCCCCTTGCGGGCCGTGGCGAACCGTTGGCAAGGAAGGCCGGCGTGGCAAGTCATTCAAGGGGCTCCGCGTGGCCCAGCTGCGGTGCCACGCACTTGCAGGGGCTGGTCCCACCGCCCGCGCCCGAGGCAACGGTGGTCACGACAGCCCAGCGGTCGTTGCCACATTGCCGTGCGATGCGTTTTTTTTCCAAACATTTTTTTCTGCATATCGCTGCTCCGCGCCTGCCGTAAGAGGTGGCCTGTCAAGGGCATATCGGCTGGCGCTCTGAAAATCTGAAAGTCGGCAGGTGGGCCATACCGGCGCACCGCGGCGCTACATTGCAGCTTGCCCGCGTGCCGGGGTTTTTTCTCGCAGCCCCTTTCCATGACGCCTTCTTCCAGCCATTGCGCAGAACGCCGTGCCCGCCAGTTGGAGGTGGTGGCAGCGCTGACGCCCTTGTTGCCGGCCCACGCGCTGTTGTGGCAGCGCGAAGACACGCTGCCCTACGAATGCGACGGCCTGACCGCCTACCGCGAGCAGCCGCTGGCCGTGGCTTTGCCTGAAACGGAAGCGCAGGTGGCCGCCTTGCTCAGCGAATGCCACCGCCTGCGCGTGCCGGTGGTGGCCCGCGGCGCCGGCACCGGCCTGAGCGGCGGGGCGATGCCGCACGCGCTGGGCTTGACGCTGAGCCTGGCCAAGTTCAACCGCATCGTCCACATCGACCCGCTGGCGCGCACGGCCACCGTTCAGTGCGGCGTGCGCAACCTGGCGATCAGCGAGGCGGCAGCGCCCCACGGGCTCTACTACGCGCCCGACCCGAGCAGCCAGATCGCCTGCACCATTGCCGGCAACGTGGCGGAAAACGCCGGCGGCGTGCATTGCCTCAAATACGGCTTGACCCTGCACAACGTGCTGCGGGTGCGCGGCTTTACCGTAGAAGGCGAGCCGGTGGTGTTCGGCAGCGAGGCGTTTGATGTGCCCGGGCTCGATCTGCTCAGCGTGCTGGTGGGCAGCGAGGGCATGCTGGCCGTGACGCTGGAAGTCACGGTGCGGCTGGTGCCCAAGCCTCAGCTGGCGCGCTGCATCATGGCCAGCTTCAGCGATGTGCGCCACGCCGGTGACGCGGTGGCCCGGGTGATTGCCGCCGGCATCATTCCGGCCGGGCTGGAGATGATGGACAAGCCGATGACGGCGGCCGTCGAAGCCTTCGTCCACGCCGGCTATGACCTCGAAGCTGCCGCCATCCTGCTGTGCGAGAGCGACGGCACGCCCGACGAAGTGAACGAGGAAATCGGCCGCATGCAGGCCGTGTTGACCGCCGCGGGCGCCACGGCGCTGGCGGTCAGCACCAGCGAAGCGCAGCGGCTGAAGTTCTGGAGCGGGCGCAAGAACGCATTCCCCGCCACCGGCCGTATCAGTCCGGACTACATGTGCATGGACAGCACGATTCCGCGCCGGCGGCTGGCCGACATCCTGCTGGCCATCGGCGAGATGGAGCGTACCTACGGGCTGAAATGCTGCAACGTCTTTCACGCCGGTGATGGCAACCTGCACCCGCTGATCCTGTTCGACGCCAGCGACGCCGACCAGCTGCGCCGCTGCGAGCTGTTCGGTGCCGACATTCTGGAAACCAGCGTCGCCATGGGCGGCTCGGTGACCGGCGAGCACGGCGTGGGGGTGGAAAAGCTGGCGTCGATGTGCGTGCAGTTCTCGCCGGCCGAACGCGAGCAGATGCTGGCGCTCAAACAGGCTTTCGATCCGCACGCGCTGCTCAACCCGGGCAAAGCCATTCCCAGCCTGGCGCGCTGTGCGGAGTACGGAAAGCTCCACGTGCGCAGGGGCTTGCTGCCGTTTGCCGAGCTGCCGCGGTTTTGATCGGCATGGAACACGCCGCATCGGGATGGACTCAAGAGCCGGCGTTGCAGGCGCTGGTCGAACGCGTGCAGCAGGCCGCGGCCCACGGCACGCCGCTGTGCATTCGCGGCGGCGGCACCAAGGATTTCTATGGCGAGGCGCCGCAGGGCGAGCGGCTTGACACACGGGCGCTGGCCGGCATTTCCAGCTACGAGCCGACGGAGCTCGTCGTCACCGCGCGCTGCGGCACGCCGCTCGCTGAACTGGAGGCGGCACTGGCGCAGCAGGGGCAGTGCCTGCCGTTCGAGCCACCGCATTTCGGCGGCGCAGATGCCCTGCCCGGCGGCACCGTGGGCGGCATGGTGGCGGCGGGTTTGGCCGGCCCGGCGCGCGTGGCAGCCGGCTCGCTGCGTGACCACGTGCTCGGCGCCACGCTGCTCAACGGCCGCGGCGAGGTGCTGAGCTTTGGCGGGCAGGTGATGAAAAACGTGGCCGGCTACGACGTGTCGCGTCTGCTGGCCGGCTCGCTCGGCACGCTGGGGGTGATTCTCGAAGTCAGTTTGAAAGTGCTGCCGGTGGCGCCGGCCACCGCCACGCTGCGCTTCGAGTTGGACGAGGCCGCCGCCGTCCACCAGCTCAACCAGTGGGCCGGCCAGCCACTGCCGCTGAACGCCAGC
>JANXMO010000220.1 GCA_025354615.1 Burkholderiales bacterium
CGCCGCGGCCTGCACCGGCAGCCAAAGCGGCGCCCGGCTGCTGCGCCGCCACCCGGCTGCGACCAGCAGTCCGGCCAGCCAGGCGAACATCGTCACGTGCAGACCGCTGATGCTGACCAAATGGGCAATGCCGGTGGCGCGGAACAGCTCCCAGTCGTCGTGCTCGATGGCTGATTGGTCGCCCACCGCCAGAGCCGCCAGCACACCGGCCAGGCGGCGGTCCGTGACGTGCGCATCGATGCCGTCACGCACCGCCTGCCGCCAGCGTTCCACCGGGTGGCCCGCGGCCTGCGTCAACAGCTGCGGCGCTGGCGCATCGCGCACATAGCCGACCGCGCGCACGCCTTGCTCGAACCAGTACAACTCGCTGTCAAAGCCATGCGGGTTGAAGTTGCCGTGCGGCTGGCGCAGCCGCAAGGTGAAGCGCCAGCGCTGCCCTGCGGCCAATGCCAGCTGCGGCTGCGTCAACGCGGCGTCTTCATGAAAACCTTTGTACCAGCCGAGCGCCAATACCGGCGGCAAAACCACCGCTGCGCCTTGCGCCTGCGCCGCTTCAACGTCGAAACGAAAGCGCAGCCCGCTGCTGCCGCGCTGCGGCAAACCGGCCACCACGCCCGTCACGCTGACGTCGCGCCCTTCCAGCGCCGCGGGCAGTACGGCCGCTAAACGATCGGCCGCGCGCAAGCCCGTGCTGCCAAAGGCCAGCGCGGCCAACGCGCTGCTGGCCACGAGCAACACCACCGCGGCGGGCAGACGGCGGGCTTTCCACCACGCGCCGGCCAGCAGGCCCAACGCCACCAAGGCCGCAGCCACAACGCTGCCGTAACGCGCCAATGACCACAGCGCCGGCTGCTGCAATTGCAGCGCCACGCCCCCCAGCCAAGCTGAACCAGTGACCAGCACGGCAGCGCCCGCATGGGCAACAGTGAAAGCGCCAAAGCGGGGCATGGCTGCAGTGTAGGATTTGTTCACCTCCATTCCTGCCGAGCTGCCGCGCGGCTTGCACGCCATGCCGTCCTCGCCTGTGTCTTCGCCCTCTTCTGTCTATGACCGGCTCGCTGCGCTGGGCATCAGCCTGCCGCCGCTGGCTGTTCCCGCCGCGGCCTATGTACCTTTTGTGCAAACCGGCCCGCTGGTCTTCGTGTCAGGCCACATCGCCAAGCGCGAAGGCAAGGTCTGGACCGGCCAGCTCGGCCGTGACCTCGACACTGCCACCGGCCAACAGGCGGCGCGCGCCGTGGCCGTCGACCTGCTGGGCACCCTGCACGCCGCACTGGGTGACTTGAACCGCGTCGAACGCATCGTCAAGGTACTGAGCCTGGTCAACAGCACGCCGTTCTACGTCGAGCAGCACTTGGTCACCAACGGCTGCTCCGAGCTGCTGGCCGAGGTGTTCGGCGAGCGCGGTGCGCATGCGCGCAGCGCCTTCGGGGTGGCGCAGCTGCCGCTGGGCGCTTGTGTCGAGATCGAGTTGATCGTGCAGGTGGCGTAATGGGCGAAGTTTCCTTGCCCTGGCGTTCTGCCGCGCAACGGCAGCACCGGCAACAGCGGCAGTGGCTGTTCGCAATGGCTGGCGTCAGCCTGGCGGCGGTGGCGGTGGCGCTCGTCAGCCAGCACGTGTTCGACATGCGGCCCTGCCCGTGGTGCATCCTGCAGCGGCTCGTCTTTCTCGTCATCGCCGCGCTGAGTGTTGGCGCGGCGCTGTCGTCACCGCCTCTGCTGCGCCGCGTGTTGACGGCCGCTGCAGCGTTATCGGCGTGTGCTGGCTTGGCCACGGCGCTGTACCAGCACTTCGTGGCCGCTCATTCGCAGTCGTGCAACCTGACGCTGGCCGACCGCATCATCAGCGGGCTGGCGCTGGACCACGCCCTGCCTTCGGTGTTCGCCGTGCAAGCCAGCTGCGCCGACGCAGCCGTTGTGCTGGCCGGCATGCCCTACGAATTCTGGAGCGGCCTGCTGTTCGCGGCCTTGGCCGCTGCCGCCGCCTACAGCTTGCGGCCCGTCAGAAGCTGATTCTGATTTGACAGCAGCAGTTGCGGCGTCAGGGCTTCTTCCGCTGCAGGTACAGCGGCGAGCGCGGCCCATACAAAATGCCGTTCGGTTGGGTGGCTGACAGCAAACGCTGGCTGGCCACGTCGGCAATCCGATAGCTGCGGTCGCTCAGGCTGCTGGTAATTTGCTCGACCACCGCTTTCACCAACAAGCCCACCACGCCGCCTTGACCGCCGCCGCCTTGTTCAGCACTTGACGCCACGCTCTTGCCCTCCCACAGCAACTCACCGCTGCGCAGGTCCACCAAGCGCGCCTGCAGCGCCACAGCGGTTTCACTGCTCAGCACGTTGTAGACCGTGCCGTAACGCTTGACGGTCACGTACAGCACCGCGTCGGCGCCAAAAATCTGGCGCAGCTTTTCAGGGGCGATGGCGTGTGCGTCAGCCGCGGTCTGCATGCCGTTGGTTCTGAGGGTTTCGTCGACCAGCGACACCGGCAGTACGTAAAACCCTGACTCTGCCAGTGGGTAGCTGACCTGCGCCAGCACGCTGGCCGTGGCCAGCACGTCGGGCGTGTCGTTGAGCGGTGGCAGCACCAGCAGCGACGCCGGGTCGGCTTTCTTGAACGCCGTGTAGTCCCGCGGCACGGGCGGCGTGGCGCAGCCGCCCAGCAGCAGTGTGGTGATCAGTACCAACGCCGCCGCCATAGATGGCCTGCCTGGTTTCCGTGACAGCGCCTTCATGACCGTGCTGCAGGCGACGACGTTGCGTTCTTCAACAACAAGTCGATGTAAGCCGCCGACTCCGGGAACAACCGGCGCTCGGCCTCGAGATGCCGCGCCGCATTCGCGTCGTCACCTGCCCTGGCATACAGCAGCGCCAGGTGCCCGTGCAAGCCAGGTGGCGATGCTTTTCCAGCCGCTTCGTTCATGCCGACCTGCGCTTCCAGCCGCGCGATTTGCGCGCCGGCGTCCACACCGTCGCCTTTGAAATGTTCATACAGCGCCTTTTGGTAACCGCCCCATTCATACAGCGTTTTTTTGGGCGCCAGGCCACAGGCGCTCAATGCCACGCTTGATGCCACCATACTGCCGACAAGCGCAGCGCGTTGCGCCACGCCCATCACCCGCATGCCGGCCCTCATCGAACGGGCTTCCAGGCGCCGCTGTCAACGCCACTCACCAGGTTGTTGACCGCCTCGCGGATGGCCAGGTCCAACACCTTGCCGTTCAAGGTCGCGTCATAACCGGCGGTGCTGCCAAAGCCCAGCACCTCGCGTTCCGATAGGCTGTACTCGCCGGCGCCGTTGACCGAATACACGATTTCGGACGTGGTGGGATTGACGATGTTCAAGGTCACCTTGGCATACGCCACCTGCGATTTGCCGCGGCCCAGCAGGCCGAACAACTGCCGGTCGCCCACGTCTTTGCGGCCGAATTCACTGACGGAGCCGGTCACCAGAAAGTCGGCGCCCTTGATGGCTTGCGCCGCAGCCTTGTATTGCGTCTCCTGCCGGCTTTCATCGAGGTTGTCCCGGTCCAGCACGTTGAAGCGCTGGGTTTGCTGCAAATGCGCCACCAAAATGGTCTTGGATTGCGAACCCAGGCGATCAGCGCCATCAGAAAAAAGCCCGCGCATGAAATTCGAGCGATTGTCGAACTTGCCCACGGCAATCGGTGCGCGCACGCCTTGGTAAGGCGCTGCCGAGGCAGCCGCCACTTTGGGCGATTCAATGCTGCGCGACTGCTCTATCGGTGCGCAAGCTGCAGTGGCCAGCACGGCAAGGCAGCACAGCACCGATTTGATTTGACGATGAAGCGCCATTGTTTTTCCTGTGTTTTTTGAATCGACCGTCGGGGCGTGAATGCCCTGGCGTGGCAGCGTTGAAGTCTAGTACGCCAACCCGGAGATTTCGAAACATGAACCCGCGTCTTCGCCCCGATAGCCGCGTTGCAAATCCTCGCGATACCTTCGGGTATCGCTGTGGTTTGCGCCTTGCCCTCGGGCCGAATCCATCGCGTTCATCTTGTTCCGAAATCTCGAGGTTGGCGTACTAGCGGCGCCGCTGCTGCTTCATCCCGCCGCCACTCGCAAGGCTTTCATCACCACATCCTGCGCCCTGCCCTTGCGCGCGCGCTTGCTCACATAGGCTGCCAGCGCCGCCGGACGCAGCAGCTCTTCGCGTGGTTTGCCGCCGCGGCCACTGCCTTGTACCTGCAATGTTTGCGTGAAGAGGGCGGTGCTCAGCAGACTGTCCTTGTCGTCCAGGTCGATCAAGGTCAACCCGCGGCCGCCGTTGGGCTGCAGTTTCAGCTCGTCGAACGCGAACACCAGCAAGCGACCTTGTGACGACAGGCAAGCGACCTGCACGCCCGCTGCCTCGGCCAGCGGCGCCACCGCTGGCGCCAGCAATTGCTCGCCCGCTTCCAGCGTCAAATAAGCCTTGCCGCCCCGCTGCCGTGCCAGCAAATCGCCCACGCGGGCCAGCAGCCCATACCCGCCGGTGTTCGCCAGCAGCAGGCACTGCGCCGCCGGGCCCGCGTGGTAGTGCGCCGGCTGGCTGCCCGCTTCCAGGTCGATCAACGTCGTGATCGGCTGGCCGTCGCCGCGCCCCATTGGCAGCTGGCCAACGGCGGTTGAGTACACGCGGCCGTTGCTGCCCAGCACGATCAGGCTGTCGACACTGCGGCAATTCCACAAGCCGTGCAACGCATCGCCGGGCTTGAATTGCAGCGCGGCCGCTTCCACCTCGTGGCCCTTCAGTGCCCGCACCCAGCCTTTGGCGCTGACGACGACGGTCACCGCTTCGTCGACGACGCGCGCCTCGGCCACCGCGCGTTTGTCCGCCTGGATCAGCGTGCGCCGCGCGTCGCCAAACTGCTTGGCGTCGGCCTCGATCTCGCGCACCACCGTGCGCTTGAGCGAGCCGGGGTTGTTCAAAATGTCTTCCAGCTTGACCTGCTCAGTGCGCAATTCGGCCAGCTCCTGCTCGATCTTGATCGCCTCCAGCCGCGCCAGCTGGCGCAGCCGGATGTCGAGAATGTCGTCCGCCTGGCGTTCGCTCAGGCTGAAGCGCTCGATCAGCGCCGGC
>JANXMO010000230.1 GCA_025354615.1 Burkholderiales bacterium
GGTGCGCAGCGCATCGGTGCCGATGGCGGAGACAGCGTCGTTGAGCGATGACAGCGAGCGCCGCCCGGCATAGAACGGCGAATTGGCGATGCGCAGCGTGCGCGCGGCCAGCTGCGGCTCCTGTTCGAGTTCGGCCACCAGCTCGTTGACCGTGACGTCGCCCGCCTTCAGCTGCGCAATCATGCGGCGCACCACGTGCGGCACCGTCGGCAAGGCGAGCGACCCGCGCACCGCTTCGTTGATGAATTTCAGGCCGGCCTGCGTGGCCAGTGCGGCGGGCATGACGGCGGGGGAAATGGGAGAAACGGTCGAAGCAGAAGCGTTCATTGCGGAAGATCCTTTCGGTGTGGTTTGTTTAAATCTTGTTGTCGCCCAGGGCGTCGCGCAACGACGCTTTCTCGGCATTCCAAAGCGTGGCATCCATGCGCTTGACGAGTGCAGCCTGATGGCGCAGTTCGTCGCGCATGGTCTGCGTGGTGTTGCCCAACGCATTGACCTGGCCGCTGAGCTGCGCCACTTCGCTCAACGCGGCTCGCACGTCGTCGAGCAGTTTTTCCTGCGTTGGCAGAAAGGCCAGCATGCGGCCGACCCGCTGGTTCGACACTTCCGCCTGCTGCAACACGGCATGGGCCGAGCGCGCCAGTCCGGCCATCTCCGGCAACACGTCGCCCACCACGCCAACGGCGGCGGCGGTGCGTTCCAGCACCTGTTCCTGCGCGTGCACGCGCAGCGCCAGCTCGGCGGACGCGGTGGCGGCGGATTTGACTTCGGGCACCAGCGCGTCGAGCCGGGCCATCACCCCCGCCAAGCCGGCGCTGGCCGCACGGTGCTGCTCCAGCAGATCGGCCAGCAGCGTGGCGAGGAAGCGCTCGGTGATTTCGACTTTTTCGCTGACCTTGCTTTTCTCGCCCAGCGACAGCACCTCGCTGCGCACGTCTTCGACCAGGTCGCTGACGGCCTTGCGCACCGCCACCATCTGAAAGCCGAGCAGGATGGAGCCGACCAGCCCGAACATCGAGGCCGAGAACGCCGTGCCCATGGCCGCCAGTGGGCCCTGCAGGCCGCCAACGATCTTGGCGAATTCCTGCTCCATGTTGCCGCCGCCGCCGGCGCTCTTGGCAATGGTGCCGATCAGCTTGCTGGTTTCGACCAGTGTTTCGAGCAAGCCGATGAAGGTGCCCAGCAGCCCCAAGCCGACCATCAGGCCGACCAGGAACTGCGACAGCTCCTGGCGCTTTTCGAGGTATTGCTCGAGCGCTTCGATTTCCGGCTCCATCGCCGAGCTGTGGATGTAGACCTGGTGGCCGAGGCCGAGTTTTTGCAGCCGCTCGATCATCCCGCTGACAAAAGCCTGCGGGCCCAGCCGCGGGTCTTGCTCACTGCCCCAGGCGCCTTTGCGCAGCCAGGCCATGCCGCTGCGGAAGACGCGGTCTTCGTGGTAGACGCGGCGGGTGTGGCCGATCATCGTCCACACGCCCCAGGCCAATACGCTCAGGATCAGTCCGTTGAGGATGGGGTTGGACATCAGCGCGTGGCTGACGAAAGGCCACAGGCCGGCTGCGCCGGCCGTGGCGACAACGGCCGGCAGCAGCACCATCACGCGGTGGCGCGCGCTGATGCCGCCCAGGCCGCCGGGCACCGCCTGGGCGGCAGTCGGGCTGCCGGCGGTTGCCGCCAAGGGGAGAACCAGGGTGTCGCTCATGAAAGGCCTTTTCTTTATTTGCGGTCGCGGAAGGCGGTGGCGGCCAGCCCGCGGATCGGCGTCAGCAGGTATTGAAGGATGGTGCGCTGGCCGGTGATGGCGTCGGCCGTCACCGTCATGCCGGGCGACAGGCTTTGGCCGAAGCGGCGCGCGCTGGCGGCGTCAACCACCAGCGCCACGCGAAAATAGCGCTCGCCGCGCTCGTCGGCCAGGCTGTCGGCGCTGATTTCGGTGACGCGCGCGGCCAGCGTGCCGAACTGCGTGTAGTCGTAGGCCGCCACGCGCACCTTGGCGGCCTGGCCGACCTGCAGCGCGCCGCGCTCAGCCGGCGAGGCACGGGTTTCAACGGCCAGCGCGGTGTCGCTGGGCGTGAGTTCGAGCAGCGTCTCGCCGGGGCGAACGACGCCGCCGACGGTGTTGGCCAGCAGCTTGTTGACGGTGCCGGCCACCGGCGCGGTGACGACGGTGCGGCGCACGCGGTCGTTCTCGGTCTTGATGTCTTCCTGCACGCGGCGCAGCTCGACTTGCGCATCCGACAGCGCGGTGCGTGAATCGCTGCGGAACTGGGCCGACGTCTCGGCGATGCGCGCGGCCAGCTCGGCGGCGGCCGAGGCCAGACGCGGCAAGGCGGTTTCCGCCTCGCGCACCTGGGTGCTGAGGCGCTCGACGCGGCCGCGTGCTTCGAGCAGTTCGGACTGCGAGCCGGCGTTGCGCGACACCATGGTCTGCACCAATGCCAGCTGCTGGCGCGCCACGTCCAGCTCGGCGCTCAGGCCTTTGCGGCGCGCCTCGGTTTCAGCCACCTCCTGGCGGCGCTGCGCCATTTGCTGCTCCAGTACCAATGTGGTTTGGCGCAGCCGGGTCTGGCGGGCGCTGAAGGCGTCGGCCTCGGCACGCGCATCGGGCGTGGCGGCGGCGGTGCCACTGGGCGCCGCCAGCCGCGAAGCGCCTTGCGCCTCGGCCGTCAGCCGGCCGATACGCGCCTGCAAGCCGTTCAGGCGCATCTGTTTTTCATCGCGCGACGAGTTGGCGGCCAGGTCGGACACCGCCACCAGGCTGTCGCCGGCCCGCACCACATCGCCCTCGCGCACGTAGACCTTGGAGACGATGCCGCCTTCCAGGTGCTGCACCAGCTGCTGCTTGGCCGACGGCACGATGCGGCCCTGCGTGCGCACCATCCGGTCGACCATGGCCAGCGCGGCCCAGGCACCCAATGCAATCGCCAGCAGAGCGCACAGGTAGATCAAAGCGCGGGGGCGGCGCAGGCGCCGGGCGCTGCCCACGGCGCCATCGAAATGCGCCAGCAGAAAGTCGAGCGCCGGGGCGGCGGCAGGCGTGACAGCAACAGCAACAACGGTCATTTCGCTTCCTCTTCAATTCGAATGGTCACACTGGCCGCCGCGGCGGCGGCGCGCACGTCGACGCGGGTGTCGATCCGCGCCGCGGCAACGCCTTGGTCGAGCAGCACGTTGCGCACCGCCATGGCGCGGATGAAGGCCGATCGCTGGTTCTCGCTCAGCTGCATTTCCGGCCCGACAGCCACCACCGCCACACGCGCGCCCGGCGGCAGCGCGGCCAGTTGCTGCTTGACCGAGGCCAGTGCCTGCACCAGCTGGGCGTTGGCGGCGTCGTCCAGCGTCAGCGCACCGTTGGCGAAGTCAAGCTGGAGGTAGCGCTCCTGGGTCTGCAACTTGGGCGCGGGGGCGGACGCCGGCTTCAGCGTGCCGGCCACGGCAATGCGGATGCGCATCGGCACGCGGGCGTCCAGCGCCGCGGGGGGTGCCGCCGGCAGCGGCGTGGGCGACGACGACGCGGGCCGCGCCACCGTGGCCAGGCCGGGTGTTTCCTGCATCTGCGCGATCTTGGCGGCCATTCTTTTGGCCAGCAGCTGCGCAGAAAAGCTCAGCGCGATGGCCAGCACCACGATGACAAAGACCATGGCGATCACGACGTTCGTCAAGGCATCGACGAAGCCGGGCCAGTAGTCGCCGTTTTTGCTTCCGCCTGACATGCTGTGGGTTCCGTCGCTTTTATTGAGCCGGCATCAACGGACTTGAATCGGCCGCCTTGGGAACGGCAATTCCCTCTCACCCGCGGGAAGAGGGCCGGGGTGAGGGCCAGCGCATGGCACGGGCAGTGAATGCGATGCCTGCACTGCAGCCCTCACCCCCACCCTCGCCCGGGGGGAGAGGGAGCTGATCCACAACGGTTGTTGCGCTGGCCTCAACGAATTTGCATCGGTTGTCGGGTTGTCCATCGGGCATGCTTTCCAGTTCAAAGGGGCTGAATCAATAAAAATGGGATGGCGCGGCTCAGCGCAGCCACTCGAAGGGCCAGCGGCCGGGTAGCGGCGGCTGCACCGGCGGCTCGCGCAACACGCCCGTCAAGTGCGCGATCCGCCACTCGTTCTGCGCCACCGAGACGACCACCTGCACCACGTCGAGGCGGCTTTGGTGCAGCCGCTGATAGGCGTCCAGCACGTCGAGCAGCGCCCGGGTGCCGCCGCTCAACTGCATGCGGAAGGCGGCCACCACGCGCTCGTTGCCCTGCAGTTCATCGCCGACGGCGCTGAAGCGCTCGCGGCTGGCCTGCAGGTTGGCGTACGCCGTTTCGATTTCCTGCAACAGCCGGCGCTTGACGCCTTCGACCCGCGCCGCCAGCTCGCTGCCGTGCGCCTGCGCGGCGCGCAGCCGCGCCTGGTCGGCGCCGCCGTTGAGCACGTCCAGCGTGATCACGGCCATGGCCTTGGTATCGCGGAACACGGCCTGTGTGCCGGCGGCGTTGTGGCTGCTGGAATGCGACAGCTCGAGTTCGAGCCGCGGCAGCGAGCGGCTGCGGTGGCCGCGGCCTTCGGCCTCGGCCGCGGCTTGTTCGGTTTGCGCCGCCAGCAGCTCGCTGTTGCGCTGCTGGGCCAGCGGCATGGCGTCGTCATCCGCCGGCAAGGCGAGCAGCACCGGCGCGGCCAGATCGAGCGCCGCCGGCACGCCGCCGGTCAGGCGATTGAGGTTGCGCAGCGCCGCCTGCAGGGCCGCCCGGGTGTCGGCCAGCTGCGCACGGGCGTTGGCCACGCGCGCCGCTACGCGTTCCCGCTCGGCGCCGCTGGTGCCGCCAGCGGCCGCGCGCTCGCCAACGTAGCGCAGCAGCTCGGCCAGGCGGGTTTCGTAGTCCTCGCCCAACGCCAGCCCGATGCGGGACTGCAGCACCGCCAGGTAGGCATTGGCGGTGTCCATCAAGGCCTGCGACTCGGCACTGGCCAGCTGCAGCCGCGCCGAATGGGCGAGCAGGGCCTGTCGGCCCCATTCGATGCGCGCCGGCTCGTCGATCACGGCCTGGCGCACGGTGGCGGTGGTTTCGCTGCGCGGCAGGCTCAACGAGGGTTCGACGCTGTCGAGCCGGCCGCGGCC
>JANXMO010000262.1 GCA_025354615.1 Burkholderiales bacterium
CGCTGCGGTGGCTGCAGCCGCATCCTGTGCCGCACCGGCCTGCGATGTCTCTTTGCTGGCGGCCGCAGCGGCCGCGGCCAGCGATTCAGCGCCGTGCCAGCGCGTTTCGCTGCGGGCCCCGTGGGCCTGGCCGGGGGCTGACGCTTGCATGCTGGCATCCGTAACGGCACCGACACCGGCACCGGCATCGCGAGTGGCGCCGTCGGTGCCGGCGTCTGCAACAAGCCCGCCGCCAGGGGATAGTGGCGCCAGCGGTGTGCCGGTTGGCCCCAGCCCTTGCAGCGCTGCGGTGTCCGCTGCACCACCGCCACCAGTGGCGGCGGGCGTGGAGGGCAGTGCCACAGCGGGCAGCGGCAGGCCGGCGGCGCCCGGACTGGCGGCCGGCGCGTCGTCGTCACCCGCCTTGTCTGCTGCAGCGGCGTGTTTTTCCGTATCCGCCGTGTGGCCGGTTGCCGGGGCGGCACGGGCCGTGGCATTGCGTGCGGGGCGGCCGGCGGCTGCTTTGCGTTCGAGTGCTCGCTCACTGTCGCTGCGCGGCGCCATCTCGTCGGAAGCGTCAACCGCGGTGTCTTTTGGCGCCTCGGCGGCGGCTGGCTGCGGCGCCGGCGGGGCGGGTGCCGCCATGGCCGGGCGCGCAGGCGTGACCCCGGCGCCCGGCCGTTGCTGCGCCTGCGTCAGCAGTGCGGAAAACGCCGGTTTGCCACCGGCGTTTTCGGCGCGGTTGGCGTTGAACGGCTCGGTCCGGTTGGCGGCCAGTGGCGACGCTGAAAAGGCCGTCGCGGCGGCACGCAAGGCCGGCAGGGTGGCCAGGGCAGCGAGGGGATTGGCGAGGGTCATGATGGGGTTTCTCCAAGGTCGGTCAGTCAGCCGATGCGGGTCGTGTTGGGCTCGTCGCGCGCATTCCAGGCGGCGCGTGCGGCAAATTCGTCGGTCTGTTTTTGTTCCAGCCGCTCGCCGGCCCGCCGCGCTTCTTCAATGCGCCGCTCGATCAGCCGACGCACCGTGGCTACGCGGGTTTCGGCTGCGAGCAAGGCGGCGCTGGCTTCTTCGCAGCGCAGTGTGTGCTGGGCGGCGCTGCGTTGCTGCTGTTCGATGGCGCCCGTCAGCCGGTCCATGAAGCCGCGGTAGCAGTGCACCACTTCCATGTGCCCGCCGGTGCGAAATTGCGTGCCCCAGCGCTGCTCGTATTCACGCCGGTAGGCCAGCAGTTGTTCGGTCTGCGCCTCGGCACTTTTGCGCGCGGCGTGGGCGCGGCGGCAGTGGTCGGCGCGGCTGTCGCGCTCGCCTTCGGCGTGGTTCAGCACGGTGAACAGCGGCTGCAGGTGGGCAGGGGGCGGGTGCACGGCTGCTTGGGTGTGAGAGCGGATGGTGCGTCAATCAGCCGGCCAGCGACTGCACCAGCTGGTCGACGCTCGCGCCCAGTGGCGCGCTGCGGTGCATGTCCTGCTGCAGCAGCGTGGCCATGGGCGCTTGCAGGCGAACGGCGGTGTCGAGCTCGGTGTCGTGGCCGGGGGCATAGGCGCCCAGCTGGATCAGGTCACGCGCGCGGTGCAGCCGCGCATGCAGCAGGCGGAAGCGCCGGGCCGCGTCGATGTGCCGCGCCGGTGCCACCTGGTTCATCACCCGCGAGATCGAGCGCTCGATGTCGATGGCCGGGTAGTGCCCGGCCTCGGCCAGCTCGCGCGACAGCACGACGTGGCCGTCCAGAATGCCGCGCGCCGCGTCGGCGATCGGGTCCTGCGGGTCGTCGCCCTCTGTCAGCACGGTGTAGAAGGCGGTGATCGAGCCGCCGCCGGCCAGGCCGTTGCCACTGCGTTCCACCAGCTGCGGCAGCCGCGCGAAGCAGCTCGGCGGGTAGCCCTTGGTGGCCGGCGGTTCGCCGATGGCCAGGGCAATTTCGCGCTGCGCCATCGCGAACCGCGTCAGCGAATCCATCAGCAGCAGCACGTGCTGGCCGCGGTCGCGGAAGTGCTCGGCAATGCCGGTGGCGTAATGCGCGCCTTGCAGCCGCGTCAGCGGCGGTGCGTCGGCCGGCGCGGCCACCACCACCGAGCGGGCCCGGCCGCTGTCGCCCAGGATGTCTTCAATGAATTCCTTGACCTCGCGGCCGCGTTCGCCGATCAGGCCAACCACGATCACATCGGCCTCGGTGTACCGCGCCATCATCCCCATCAGCACTGACTTGCCGACGCCGGTGCCGGCGAACAGGCCCAGCCGCTGGCCGCGGCC
>JANXMO010000274.1 GCA_025354615.1 Burkholderiales bacterium
AGGCGCTGCTGAAAGCCGATTGGCCGCACGCCTATTCACGCGAACAGGCGGCCTATCCGATGGCCTCGGCACGCGGCAACAAGTACTGGGCGCCGGTGGGGCGGGTCGACAACGTGTGGGGGGACCGCAACCTGTTTTGCAGCTGCCCGCCGCTGGTGGCTGGGTGAAGACACCGTGCGATGGCGAATCGCCCTGGTCTGTGCGGCGGCCTTGAGCCAGGCTTTGGCCTGGGCAAAGTCGCCGGATTTTCTACAAAGCCCGGAGATGCCCTGCCGCTTCATGACCACGAGACCCGAATGGGCCTCTTTGCGCTTTCATGTCCGCCAAGGCACTGCCATCGTGCGCGTTCAACGGACGCGGATCGATGTCGAATTCTTTGAAGACACCCACCCAGCTGAACTATTGGCTGGCATGGCGTTGAAGCGCAAGGGCGCCAACAATGTGGTCGGCCGCTATGAAACCATGAATTCAGACGATGGGGGTGATGACGTTCAGGGTCGTTACGAAGCAGGCCGCAGGCGCTATGGCAATGGGCCTATTGCATGGCAGTACCTGGTGGTTGGCCATCCATCCCTTGCTGTTTCAGTGAACTGCTTTCAAGAACTGCCTTGACAACTGAAAGCGATTTGCCAGCTATCACTTGAGCGGTGTTGTGGCGCAAGAGCAAATTTGGCAAAGGCCTGATTTTGTTAATCCACTGCCTTTGCCTTGAACTCCGCCAAGCCAGCCGCCGCGTTGGCTTGCACCTTGCGTTTGAGCACGCCCGACCATCCAAGCAGCCACCCAGGCGCGCCCAGCGCCTGCCGGGCCCAGCGCCAGAAGTCAAAGTGATCGACGTGGCGCACGATCAGGCCGTTGCGGAACTTGAAATGCGCGTCGACGATGTTGTGAACCGGCCGGCCAGTGGCTGAAAACGTGTAGCGCGCTTCCCAGTGCGCGCGGGCGGTGGTGCCGTCGCTGGCAATGCCGTTGAATTCCACCGCCATGTCACGGCCGCGGCTGCACAGCATGTGCCACATCCGAGGCGCGTCATCGCCGTGCAAATCGAAAATCTCGTCGGTGAAATGGGACTGCGGGTGGTAGCAGGCGGCCATGCCGGCGGCGTCGTGCTGCGCGAAGGCGGTGTAGAAGCGGGTGATCAGCGCGCTCGCACTGGCCGGCGTCATATGGGCGCCGCAGCGGCAGCGGCAGCCGCAATCGCTGGCGTGTTGATCGTCACGTCGCCACATTGCGCCCGGTGTCGCAGCGCGTGGTCCATCAGCACCAAGGCCAGCAGAGCTTCGGCAATCGGCGTGGCGCGGATGCCCACGCACGGGTCGTGGCGGCCAAAAGTTTCCACCGTAGCCGCAGCGCCCGCCATGTCGATCGACGCACGCGGGCTGCGGATCGAGCTGGTCGGCTTGATCGCCAGGCTGACGGTGATGTCCTGCCCCGTGGAAATACCGCCCAGCACGCCGCCGGCGTGGTTGCTGCGAAAGCCGTCCGGCGTCAGCTCGTCGCCATGCTCGGTGCCGCGCTGGGCAACGCTGGCAAACCCAGCGCCGATTTCGACGCCCTTGACGGCATTCAAGCCCATCATCGCGTGGGCAATGTCAGCGTCCAGCTTGTCGAACAGCGGCTCGCCCCAACCAGCGGGCACGCCGCGGGCGCTTACGTTGATACGCGCGCCGCAGCTGTCACCGGCTTTGCGCAAGGCGTCCATGAAAGCTTCGAGGCGCGGAATGTCGCTTTGATTGGCGGCGAAAAACGGGTTGTCGGGTACGTGGGCCATCGACTCGAAAGGGATGTCGATGTCGCCCAGCTGCGTCATGTGGCCGGCCAGCTCGATGCCGTGGTGCAGCTTCAGCCATTTGCGCGCCACGGCACCGGCGGCCACGGTCGGCGCCGTCAGCCGGGCCGAGGAACGCCCGCCGCCGCGCGGGTCGCGCAGGCCGTATTTGCGCCAGTAGGTGTAGTCGGCATGGCCGGGGCGAAAGGTGTCGAGCAGGTTACCGTAATCGTGGCTGCGCTGGTCGGTGTTGCGGATCAACAGGCAGATCGGCGTGCCGGTGGTCAGACCCTCGTAAAGGCCGGAGAGAATTTCAACCTTATCGGCCTCGCTGCGCTGCGTCACGTGACGGCTGGTGCCGGGGCGCCGGCGGTCAAGTTCGTGCTGAATGTCGGCTTCATTCAGTGCCAGCCCGGGCGGGCAACCATCGATCACACAACCGATAGCCGGGCCATGCGACTCGCCGAAATTGGTGACGCAAAACAAAGTGCCGAGGGTGCTGCCAGACATGAAAGGCCTTGGGATGGACGCCGCTGCCGTCAGCGGCCGGCCTTGATTTTAGAAGCCGCCTCGGTGCCGGCTCAGGAGATGTTGCGCGCCGGCTGGTGCGCGGCGCCTTCCTCGGGCCAGTCGCGGATGTAGGCCTTGAGCATGCGGTTCTCAAAATCCTGGCTGTCGACGACCGCCTTGGCCACGTCGTAAAAGGAAATCACGCCCATCAGCGTGCGCTGCGTCATCACCGGCATGTAGCGGGCATGGCGCTCGAGCATCATGCGGCGCACTTCGTCGATTTCCGTCTCGGGGGTGCAACTCAGCGGGTGATCGTCCATCACGCTGCGCACGGTGGTGGTGCCAACGGTGCCGCCGTTCTTGACGATGGCAAGAATGACTTCTCGAAAGGTCAGCATGCCGACCACGTCGCTGTGGTCGATGACGACCAGCGAGCCGATGTCGCGTTCGGCCATCGTGTCAACGGCAATCGACAGCGGCTGATCGGGTGAAACGGTGTAGAGCGTGCCGCCTTTGACACGCAGAATATCGGCGACTTTCATGGCGGCTCCTCAGGTAGGCAATAGTGACTTCAATATAGCCGACAACCATGGCTCTGCAGCCGTTTCATTGTGCCGGCTTTGTTGGCGAAAACCCGGCTGTTTGCGCTCGGCTCGCCACTAATTCGCTGCGTGTTGGCCACTGAGGCGGCGCACCCGCCATACTTGCCGGTTCGGTGGCCTTGCAATTAAACGCCCCGGCCTCAACTGATACTGAGTTGGTTTTCGCTTGAAAGGACATTCGATGAAAAACGGTTTGTGGGCGGTCATGGCGGCGGTGGTGGTGGCGACGTCGCTGGCGCCAAGTCTGAGCGAAGCCAAACGCATGGGCGGCGGCAAGTCGATCGGCCTGCAGCGCGCGGCGCCCGCGCCCCGGTCCAGCCCCGCGCCCGAGGTACCGGCCAAGCCAGCCGCCAACCCGGGCGCTGCAGCAACGCCGCCGGTGGCCGGCGCGCCAGTGGTGCCGCCCAAGCGGTCGTGGATGGGCCCGCTGGTGGGTTTGGCCGCTGGCCTGGGTATTGGCGCATTGATGAGCCACTTCGGCATGGGCGCCGGCATGGGCAATTTGCTGACGATGGTGTTGCTGGCCGGGTTGGCTTTCTTCGCCATCCGCTTTTTGATGCAGCACTTCGGGCGTGGCGGCATGGGCAGCAGCCCGGCCTGGGCTGCGGCGCCGGCGGGCAGCACAGGGGGGTGGCCAGCTGCTAATCCGGCTAGCAGCAACACGCCGTTGATGCGGCAGGCTGAGCCGACAGCAGTTGTACCGCTGCAAAACGGCGCGGCCTCTTTTGCCGTTCCTGCTGCTGCTGATTTGGCGACGCCGGTAAGCTCTGCTGCCGTAGTTCCGGTGGGTTTCGATGCCGCAGGGTTTCAGCGCATCGCCAAGTTGATTTTCATTCGCATGCAAGCGGCGAACGACACCTCCGATCTGAACGACCTGCGTCAGTTCACAACGCCTGAAATGTTTGCCGCGGTTCGCCTCGATTTGCAGGAACGCGGTGCGTCAGCGCAGCAGACCGACGTGGTGCAGGTGGAAGCTGACGTGATCGAATTCACTCAGGAAGCCGAACGGCAAGTGGTCAGCGTGCGGTTCCATGGCCTGATCCGCGAAGAGCCGCAGGCACCGACGCAAGCGTTCGATGAGGTCTGGCATTTGGTGCAGCCCAAGGGTGCAGGCGCTTCCTGGTTGATTGCCGGAATTCAGCAGCAGGCGTGAAGGATTGAGCAGCGAGCGGCTGCCGGTGGTGTATGTTGACGACGCATTGGTGATCGTCGACAAACCGGCGGGCTTGTTGTCTGTTCCCGGCCGTGGTGATGACAAAAAGGATTGCGCCGCCACCCGGGTGCAAGCGCTGTACCCCGACGCGCTGGTGGTTCACCGGCTGGACATGGCGACCTCCGGCTTGCTGGCTTTTGCGAGAGGCGCTGCGGCGCAGCGTTGCCTGAGCATGGCGTTCGCCGAGCGCGCGGTCGGCAAAGTGTACGAAGCCGTTGTGGACGGGCAACCGCAGCCCGGTGCAGCGGATATTGACCTGCCGCTGCGCGCCGATTGGCCGCGCCGCCCGCGCCAATGCGTTGACAGGCTGAATGGCAAACCTTCGTTGACGCGTTACCGGGTGCTGGCGCACGACGCGGCGCGCAGTTGCAGCTGGCTCGAACTGACACCGCTGACCGGCCGCTCACACCAGCTGCGCGTTCATCTGCAGGCGCTGGGCCATCCGATTTTGGGAGATGCGCTGTACGCACCGCCAACCGTTGCCAGCCGAAGCGCGCGGTTGTTGCTGCACGCCACGGCGTTGAAGCTGCCCCATCCGCTGACTGGGAAGGTTGTGGCGTTGTGCAGCGCAGCGCCTTTTTTCAGGCCGGTAGCGCTGGTAGAAGCCCCTGGCTGATCAGCGTTGCCACCCGCACCGCGGCACTGCGTGGCAATTCGATGTGGGCGTCTTCCACGGTGATGACCGTGAAGCGGGCAAACCGGCGCGGCGCAAACCCGTTGCTGGAGGTGTGGCGCAGCAGGCCCGAAGTGCGCGCCCCGCTGCTTGAATGGATCAGCGTCACCGAGCCGTGCCGCCCTTCAAACCGGCGCGTCGACAACTCCACCATGAAGGCCCGCCATTCAGGTGAGGACGGCGTAGCAGCGCCCGGGTCGTCGTTGCTGCCCTCGTGCCCACCGCCCAAGCGCCTTGAAATGAGTCCCAGGGTTTCCAGCGGATGGCGCAACAGGTTGATGGCCATGCGCGTCAGCATCGCCCGACGGCCGAGGCGCATGCGTTGCGGCGCGTAGGTGTCGATCAGCCACAAGGCGACACTGGCGGCACGCTGCGGGGCCAGCAGATTCAACAAGTCGAGGCCTAGCAGTCCGCCAAGTGAAAAGCCGGCAACTGCGGCGAGCCGGTGCTCACCCAGGTCGCGCACTACCTGCAGCAACGTTTGCGCGAAAAACGGCGCGCGCGCCGCTTCGCCGGCCCGCTGCATGATGGCTTGCAAGTCAACAATCGCCACGGCCCAGTTGTCGGGCAAGCGGGCATGCAGTTCACGCGCCAGGCGGAACATGCCGAGCGGCCCGCCCTCCCCGCCTGGCAGAAGCAGCAGCAAGTGGGCCGCATCGGCGGCGCCCACCAGCGTCACCAGCTTGGTCTTTGCGGGCCGGGCCTGCGCCAGCTGTGCGCACAGGGCGCCAAAGCTGGGCTGCGCGAGGAAAGCAGCGACATCGAGCTGCAACCCGGCGTCGCGCCGCAAACCAGCGGCCATCTGCAAAGCCCGCAGCGATGAGCCACCGGCGCGCAAAAAATCATCGTCCGGGCCTTGCGGTGGGCGCTGCAACCAGCGTTGCCAGGCAGCATGCGCTTGTTGGACCACCGCTGGTGGGGCGGGCGTCGGCCGGTTGGCAACGGCTGTTGTCGCCGCTATGCCGCTAGCCAATTGCACGCTTTTGAGTTCACAAACACGTTGCAGTTGCTCAATGAAGGCCAGACCGAGCGCCCGGGCACAGCCGTCATCGAGCGCCGGTTGCACAGCTTCCACGCGCGCGGCCAGCACGCCATCGGTTTGCTCGATGTGCAAGGTCAGGCCGAAACGTGCGCCGTGCTGCGGCACGGGCAGCAGCGCGACCGGCTGACCACCCAACGACGTCTGGGCAGCAACTTGCGGCCGCCAGGTCAGGGCGAACTGCGTGACGGCGTGGCGCCAGGCGGGTTGCTGCTCGGCCAGCAGGTCAGCCAGCCGATCGAGCGGACGAAAACGCGGCTGCTGACCTGCCAGCAACTCGCCATGCACGCGGGCCAGGGTGGCCGGCAAATCTTCACCGGCCCGGGCGCCGGCTTCAATCAGGCGCAGTTCGAGCAGGCAACCGATGGGCGCCATCAGCTCGGGCGCCATCCGGCGTGAAAACGGCGTCAGGGCAAACCGCCAGGCGGCACCGAACACCTGCTGCAGCGCCAAGCCGTAAGCCACCATCAAGGGCGTCAAGGGCGTGCAGCCCCAGCGCGCCGCGGCGTCCGCCAAGGCGGGTGCCAGCTCTTCGGGCAGCGGCAGCGGCTGCTCGCTACCCTGCCCTGGCGCTGTTGCCAGCCCCAGCGGCCGGCTGCGCTCGCTTTGCCAGGCCAGCGCCACCTGCGCTGCCTGCGCCGTGAGCGCGGCCTCGTCCAATCCAGCTGTTTCGACATCAGCGAAATGAGCCGGCGAACCATGGACCGGCGGCAGGCGCTTGCCGCACAGCAGTTGGTCGAGTTCATCGAGCGCAATGGCGATGCTGGCCTCGTCGAGTGCAAAGTGGTGAACCGTCCATACGCACAGATGCTCACCACCCGGCAAAGGCCAGCAGCGCAGGCGCATCGTCCCGCCCGAGGCCAAGTCCCAAGGTGTGTTGAGGGCGGCCATCAACGGTGCAGGCCAATGGGCACCCAGTGGAATCGCAGCCAGCGCAGCGCCTTTAGTCCACCAGCCAGCCGGTGGGGCTGGCAAAGTCCAGCTGCGCACCGCGTCGCCTTCGAACGCAACCGCCGTCCGCAACAAAGGGTGGCGCGCCATCAAGGCCGCAAAACCGCGGCGCAGCCGCCGTGGCGCCAGCCCGCGCCGCAGATGCAGGGCCACATGAATGTGATAAGCCGCGCCGCTCGGGTCCAGACGCGATGCCTGCAGCAGCAGCCGTTGGCTTCGGCTCAGCGCCGGGCCGGGCGTTGCCGCAGCGCCAAGCAAGCGGCTGTTTTCACGAATGCTTGCAGCATCGGCAGACACCCGGGGCGCCGCATCGATCAACCGCGCTTGCTCGTGCAAAACTGGCTGACGCAAGACCTCCAACGCCGCGAGGCAACGGCCCAGTATGCGTTCGACATCGGCCGCCACGCGCAACGCCAGCAGCGACGACCCGCCAAGCGAAGCAAAGTCCGACTGGCGGTGCACCACCGCGGCCTGCGGCAAACAGCGTTGCCAGATCGCGGCCAGCTGCTGTTCGGTCTCGGTCTGCAACGGAACACCCTCGGTGCCAGCAGGGCTTTGGCGGGCGTGCTGGCGCATCAACGCGGCCCGGTCGACCTTGCCATTCAAGTTGACCGGCAACCGCTCCAGCCGGTGCAAGACTTTGGGCACAGCCGGCGGTGGCAAGCGCTGGCGTAAAAAATCCGCCACCGCCGACACGGCCGGCGCTGGCATGCCCACGGCGCCGCTGTAGCAGCCCACCACATGACGCGATTCCGCCGCTTCGCCGACCACCCACACCACAGCGGCACCCACGCCGGGGCATTGCATGGCCGTGCGCTCGATTTCCTCGAGCTCGATGCGGTGGCCTTGCAACTTGACCTGGCGGTCGAGCCGGCCGTGGAATTCGAACACGCCGTCCGCGCGCCGGGCCACGCAGTCGCCGGTGCGATACCAGCGCAGGCCGTCGTGCTCGACGAACTGGCGCGCGGTTCGTTCGGCATCGTTGAGATAGCCGAGCGCCAAGCCATCGCCAGCCAACCACAGCTCGCCTGTGTGGGCGGGCGCCGTCACCTCGCTGCCGGGTTGAGCAGAGTCGGCAGGCAGCGGTGCAAGGCGCGCCAGCGTGCCGCGGATGGGGCGGCCAATCGGAACTTGCGGCGTGCTGTGAGCGCCTTCACCGGTCGCTGGCGACAGTTCATCCAGCGTGAGCGTGTGGCAGAGGCTGAAGGTCGTGTTTTCGGTCGGGCCGTAGCCGTTGATCAGGCGCAGCCGCGGCCAGCGCTGCAGACAGGCACGGGCGTGGGCCAATGAAATGCGCTCGCCGCCGATGAGCAACTGGCGCAGGCCGCCAAAAGCATCGGGGCGGGCGTCGACCACGGCGTTGAACAGCGCCGAGGTCAGCCAGGCGTCGGTGATGCCGTGGGTCAGCAGGTGATCGGCCAGTTCATCGAGCGACGGCAGCGCCTGCTGCTGGATCACGCAGCAGCCGCCGTGCAGCAGCGGCGCCCACAGCTCCAGCGTGGCGGCATCGAATGCCAATGACGCCAGTTGCAGCCAGCGTGAATCGGCGCTGAACGCGGCGTAATCCGCGTTCACCACCAGCCGCACGATGCCTCGGTGCGGGACGAGAACGCACTTCGGCACACCCGTCGATCCGGACGTGAACAGCGCACAGGCCGGCGCATCCGCAAGCGTGTCGGGCCAGGGCACGCCGCGGGGTTCAACCGCTGGTGTTGTCGCCAACACGTCGGCCACGTCGACGACGACGTGGTGCGGCCATTCGGCGGCGTCGAACGTGGAATCGACCAGCAACAGCCGGCCGCCGAGCGCCTCAACCATCGCCGCCTGGCGCGCCGCCGGGCTGGCCAGGTCGATCGGCGCGTAAACAGCGCCGCAGCGCAGCACGGCCAGCATCGCCACCACGAACTGCGGCGAACGCCCCATCAACATCGGCACCCGTTGGCCCGCCGTCAGCCCGGCCTGCTGCAGCCGTGCCGCCAGCCGTTCCGATGCCTGGTCGAGGTCGCGGTAACTCAGCACCCAGTGCGCGCCCTCCACCGCCATGCGGTGGGCGTGCTGCTGCAAGCTCAGGCGCAGGTGCGCCGTCAATCCATGCGCCATGACGGAAGGCTGGATCAAACAGCGGCACCGGGGCCTTGGAAACCACCGCGGCGCCAGGTCACCACCAAAGTGTCGCGATAGCCCAATGCTGCATCCAGCGGCTGGATAGGCGTGGTTTCATGGATGACCCGGGCGTCATCCAACAGCAGCACGGTCCAGGCGTCGGTCATCGTGAAGCGAATGCCGTCCGGGCCGTTGGCATCGAACACACGGGTTTCGCCGCCCTTCACGCGGTGGCGGTTGACCAGCGCAACGGCAACGAAATCAACCCCGTCACGGTGAGCGCCTTCGGGCGTGGGCCGGCCGATGCCGTCGGTGGTGTCAATTCGGAATTGGTGGGCTTCGACAAACCACGGCTGGTGGGCGCTGCGTTCGCCCTGCACCTGCGTGCACAGCGCTGACAGGCCGAGCAGCAGCTGTGACCAGGCGGGGGTTTCCAGCGTAGCGGGCACTACCGGCTCGAACCAGCGCTCGATGCCGCCATGCAACGCGTTGTACTCAAGCGGCTGCCAATGCGCCCGATGCGGCACCGCCAGCAAGTGGGGGCCTTCGACGACACAACAAGCGTGCCGGCGCCGGCGGTAGCGGCCGCCATCGCGTAGATACGCGTCAGCCGGCAGGCTGTCCCACGACGATGTAAGCGACTGCAACGACGGCAGGTTCGTGCCCAACACCGCACCAAGGCTGGCCGGCGCCAACACGCCATGGCCCTGCCGCCGCAGCGCGGGTAACACGTCAGAGAACGAAACGAAAGGCGGGGCGGGACGAACGGACATGCAAAAATCTATAAGCGGTACAGCCCCTGATTAGAACGCACAGGCGTCAGAAAGCGCCGGTCTCTCGCGCCGTATGAGGAGGCTGGAAAACCCGCATGCCCGTCTGCTTTCACACTCACATGTCCTGTGCTCCTGACCCTGCCAACCGCGCGGCTGCGCTGATCGAGCAACTGCAATTGCAGCCGCACCCGGAAGGCGGCCACTACCGGGAGTTGTTCCGCTCGGAAATGCGCGTGCGGCCCGAAGATGGACGCGCCCCCCGACCTGCTTTGACCAGCATCGATTTTTTGCTGGTGCGTGGCGAATTCAGTGCCTGGCACCGTGTACGCTCAGATGAAGCGTGGCATTTGATTGAGGGCGGGCCACTGCGCCTGTGGTTGATGCCACCGGCACTGGACCGGGTGGACTGCATCGATCTGGCACCTGTCGACAGCAACGGCGGGCGGCCGCGCCACATCGTGCCGGCTCACTGGTGGCAGGCCGCGGAACCCTTGGGCGGCTACGCGCTGGCCGGCGCCACTGTCGGCCCCGGGTTTGATTTCGCGGACTTCAGTTTTTTACGCGTTCACGCCAGCGCGGGAGCCGCGCTGGCCGCTATGCGTCAAGATTTGGTGCGCTTGGGTTGAATACAGGTCGCCGGCGCGCCGGGCTGCAGCTGAACTTCCACGTCACCACAAGTCACCCGCTGCCCGGCGCGCAATTTACATGTCTTGCGCAGCTCCACTTGGTCATCGACAAGCACCTGGCCCTGCGCCACCTGCGCCTTTGCCGCGCCGCCACTGGGCGCCAAGCCGGTGGCTTTTAATAGCGCATCAAGGGGAATGAATTCACCTCGCAAAGGGAAGTCGATGAATTTCATGCGGAGGCCGGCGCAAGCAAAGTGGTCATGAAGTTGGTCCTGTGGAAAAAGACCGGTATTTTCCATGTCCAATTCAAACGCTGACGTTTGGCGCTAAATACATGGGGTATATTCTTCTCACAGGTATACGCAAGACAGTGGTTGTTCGTGATCTTTCCGACTGCGCCCGTCCTGGGTGCAAGTTTGCTGAAAACCCCCGATCGTTTCTTGAGTGTCTCTGCATGCGGCAGCATGTGCAGCCGCATTATTTTGTTTGATAGGAAATCGTCCATGTCGACGCAAACCCAAACCGGTACCGTGAAGTGGTTCAACGAGAGCAAGGGCTACGGCTTTATTGCGCAAGATGCAGGTGGCGCTGATCTGTTCGCGCATTTCCGTGACATCACGGGCTCAGGCTTCAAAACCCTGCTCGAAGGTCAAAAAGTTGAATTTGAAGTCAAGCAAGGCCAAAAAGGATTGCAAGCCGCGAACATTCGCGTCCTGCAGTAATTCGGCGGCTTAGTCCTTCGATCTAAACGCGGCTTGAGCCGCGTTTTTTTTCGTCCGTGCACCGTGCACCGGCGGCCTTATCGCAACGCCGAAGCCTGTTTTGCCAGCTGCGTGATGCGATCCCAGTCGCCAGCCTCGACGGCATCGGCCGGCGTCAGCCAGGAGCCGCCGCACACTTTCACATTGCTCAGGGCCAGGAACTGCGGCGCGGTCTCCAGTGTGATGCCGCCCGTTGGGCAAAAAACCACATCGGGAAAAGGCCCAGCCAGCGCCTTGAGCATGGCCACGCCGCCGGCTTGTACCGCGGGAAAAAATTTCAGGAAATCACAGCCGTCGGCCTGCGCCTGCATGACCTCGCTGGCCGTCGCCACCCCCGGCAACAGCGGCAAGCCGTGTTCGCGGCACGCCGCGCCAACCGAGGCCAGATAGCCCGGGCTGACGGCGAACTGGCAACCTGCATCCCGCGCGGCTTGCACGTCGGCCGGGCGGCGCACTGTGCCGGCACCTACGATGGCTTCCGGCACGGCCCGCGCCATCGCTTCCATGCAGCGCAAGGCCAGCGGCGTGCGCAGCGTGACTTCGAGCACGCGGACACCACCGGCCACCAGCGCCTGCGCCAGCGGCACGGCATCTTGCAATCGGTGAATCACGATGACGGGAATGACCGGCCCGTGCGCCGCCAACGCTTGCGTGTTCACAACCATGTCACCGCTCCTTCTTCGGCACTCAACACGTGGCGGCGCATGCCGCCAAACAGCTCGCGGCCCAGGCCATGGGCATTGTCTTGGCGCTGGGCGTCGCCCATCAGCGCTTCTTCGCGGGCGGCCCACATCACCGGTTCGACCAGCGCGTTCAGCGTACCAGTAAGAGCATCCAGGCGGATGAGGTCGCCACTGCGCACGCGTGCCAGCGGCCCGCCGGCCACCGCCTCCGGGCTCAGGTGAATCGCAGCCGGCACCTTGCCGGAAGCACCGCTCATGCGCCCGTCGGTCACTAGCGCCACCTTGAAGCCCTTGCCTTGCAGCACGCCCAGCGGCGGCGTCAGCCGGTGCAGCTCGGGCATGCCGTTGGCACGCGGGCCTTGAAAACGCACCACGGCGACGAAATCGCGTTCCAGCTCACCCGCCTTGAAAGCAGCCAACAATTCTTCCTGGTCATTGAAGACCAGCGCTGGCGCCTCGATGACCTGGCAATCAGCCGGCACCGCTGACGTCTTGATCACCGCACGGCCCAGGTTGCCCGTCAACAGGGCCAGCCCGCCATGCGGGCTGAAAGGGGCGGAAGCGAGCCGCACAATGGCGTCGTCCCGCGTGCCGGCGGGCAGCGCTTCCCAGCGCAGCAAGCCAGGGCTGGCAGCTTGCGGCACCATGCCGTAAGCCGCAAGGCCCCCTGGCGCCACGGTGGCAACGTCCGCGTGCATCAAGCCGGCGCCCAGCAGCTCGCGGATGACAAAGCCGGGCCCGCCAGCGTCCTGGAACTGGTTCACATCGGCGCTGCCGTTGGGATAGATACGCGCCAGCAGCGGCGTGATGTGCGACAGCTCAGAGAAGTCACTCCAGTCGATCAGAATGCCGGCGGCCCGCGCAACTGCCACCCAATGGATCAAGTGGTTGGTTGAGCCGCCGGTGGCCAGCAGCGCCACCATCGCGTTGACGATGACACGCTCGTCCACCAGCCGGCCGATCGGCGTGAACCGCCCGCGTGGCGTCAGGCCGAGCACCGTGCGCATCGCTTCACGCGTCAAGGCTTCGCGCAGCTCGGCGTGCGGGTGGATGAAAGCCGCGCCCGGCACGTGCAGACCCATCGCCTCCAGCAGCATTTGATTGCTATTGGCCGTGCCATAAAAGGTGCAGGTGCCCGCGCCGTGGTAGGCCGCTGACTCCGCCTGCAGCAGCTCGGCGCGGCCGATGTGGCCTTGCGCATACTGCTCACGCACCGCCGACTTGGCGCTGTTGGACAGCCCGCTCGCCATCGGCCCGGCCGGCACGAACACGCACGGCAAGTGGCCGAAATGCAGCGCGCCGATCAGCAGCCCCGGCACGATCTTGTCGCACACGCCCAGCAGCAGTGCAGCGTCGAACACGTCATGCGTCATTGCGATGGCGGTGCCCATGGCAATGGTGTCACGTGAAAACAGGCTGAGTTCCATGCCTGGCATGCCCTGCGTCACGCCGTCGCACATGGCCGGCACGCCGCCTGCGACTTGCGCGGTGGCGCCCTGGCGGTGCGCTTCGTCACGCAGCAGCGCCGGGAATTTTTCGTAAGGTTGGTGGGCCGACAGCATGTCGTTGTAAGCGGTGACGATGCCGATGTGCGGCGCGCGCTCGGCCACGATGCGCAACTTGTCAGGCGCCGGCAGCGCCGCAAAGGCATGCGCGATGTTGGCGCAGCCCATGCGGTCGGGGCCGCGCGGGCGCTGCAGGATGGCGTCGATACGGGCCAGGTACGCGGTGCGCAGCGCCGCGCTGCGATCGCGAATGCGCTGCGTCACGCGGGCCACTTCGGGGTGCAAAGACGCGGTATCGGGCATGTTCGATTCAATCAAAAGACTGGGAGGGGCGCCGCCTGACAAGCGGCAGTGGCGTCTTGGCTCATTGTTATGCAAGCCACAAAGAGGGTCAAACGCAGCAGTCGGCCCGTTGTCTTCGCATGGCTGTACACCCGTTCGCGTCGAACCCTATATGTTGGGTGCACAGTCCCTATTCTTGCGTTGTGAGAGACCGATTGAGATTTCGATGTCCTTAACGTCAGAACAAGTGCAAGGAGTACCACCATGAGTTTCATACGTATCGCAGGCAAGTTTGCAAAGCCTGCTTTGGAAGGCGCCAAACAAATCGCCCAACCTACGCTCAAAAGGGCTGTAACAACACTTGCGACTGAGGGCCTGAAAGCAGCACCCCCGCTCCCTGTGGCCAAAGCCATGAGCCAGTTGCGCAACACGTTGCCTCCGATGTCCGGGCAGCTGATGCAGCCTTTGAAGAAGACAGCACAAGAATTCGGGACAGCTGCGGGAAACGATCTTGTTGGGAACACTTTTGGTCTCGAAAAGCGTCCCAAAGGCAGTATCGGTGGCGCGTTATATAAAGTGGGCACCCAATATCGTCCTGACTTGAAGCCCATGGCGATGATCAACACTTTTACCGACCGTGCTCGCGAAGCGGTGAACAAAGCGGCCGCTGCGACAGCAGATGCGCCAGTTTCAATGCCACCCTCAACTTCGGCTTGAACCACCTGGCATGGCACAAGCAGGCAGCCGCCCGTCGAATGCTCGCCGCTCAGCCCGCATTGATCAAGTCCATTGAACGCGCGCGTATCAGGTCTTCGGGCCGGTCTATATCCATCAAGATGCCTACATCTTCAACATCCACCGCATGCGCCGGGTAGCGCGCCACAAGGCGGTGGGCACCTTCATCGCCGGCCAGCGTGGCCAGTTCCGAGAATAATTCCGGGCCGAAGCCCACCGGGTGGCCGCGCCGGCCGCCATGCTGGGCATACACCACGGGGTAGGTGGGCAGCTGCCGGGCCACCGCCTGGATGGTGGAGGGCTGAACCATCGGCATGTCGCCCGGCAGCACCAGCCAACCAGACGCTTCAGGCCGAGCCGCAACGCCTGTCGCAATCGAAAAACCCATGCCCAGCAGCGGGTGCCCCGGCGTGCCCACCGGTGGCAACACCAGTACATCACGCGCCGCCACATGGCCGCGCGCCACGGCAGCCAGCGGCTCGGTGGTGACCACCACCACGGGGAGCCCGGTAGCCACCGCGTTCAGCAGTGTCTGCGCCAGGACGGTGCGCGAGCCCAACGGCTGATCAAGCTTGTGGCAGATATCCCCGAAACGCGCACCCAGGCCGGCCGCCAATACGATGATTGCAGGGTGCAAAACGTTCTCCTTCAAAAAATGGGTTTGGACAATCCCGATTAAACGCCCCACGAAGCGATAAAAACAGCTGTGGTGGCGCTCCACTGCACAGCAACGCTTACATCGTCCACTGTTTTGATGACGGTAAACGGTACTACCTTACCGGCTGATCAAAGCGCGCGGGGCAAGGAAAAACCAAGGTCTTCACGAGTGGTTTTTATACTGGATGTATGACAGCTCTTGCCGATTTGAGAAAAAGTTATGAACGTGCCCAGCTCGATGAGTCGGCTTCGTGCGCCGACCCGTTGCAGCAATTCACAAATTGGCTGCAGCAGGCCATAGACGCCCAGCTGCCCGAACCGAACGCGATGACGCTGGCCACGGTCGATACTGCGGGGCGGCCGTCGACCCGTATCGTGCTGGTCAAAGGCGTGGATGAACGCGGCCTTGTCTGGTACACAAACTACAACAGCCGCAAGGGGCGCGAGTTGGAATTCAACCCGTTCGCCGCGCTGCAGTTTCACTGGGTGGAGCTTGAGCGGGTGGTGCGTATCGAAGGCCGTGTGGAACGGATCAGCGCCGACGAATCAGACGCTTACTTCCATTCGCGCCCGCTCGATTCACGTATCGGCGCCTGGGCGTCGCCGCAAAGCGAGATGATTGCCTCGCGCACGCAGCTCATCACGCAAGCCGCTTTCTACGGCACGAAGTTTTTACTCCACCCGCCACGGCCGCCGCACTGGGGCGGTTTCCGGCTGCAGCCCGACGCCTGGGAATTCTGGCAAGGCAGGCGTTCACGGCTGCACGACCGGCTTCGTTACCGCCGGGCGGACGCCGCCTGGGTGCGCGAGCGGCTGGCGCCTTGATGCGCTGACCAGCCGGGCGCCCAACACATCCGCCGAGCAAAGCCGCTCAAAACGTCACCCGCACCCCCGCTTTGAACGCCCGCCCGGGCAACGGCGACAAACCGCGAATGGTCTGCACCGACGCGGCGCTGTAAGCCAGCCGGTTGGTCAGGTTGTCGACGCGCACAAACCAGAGCGCATCGAACCCGGGCCAATTGACACGCCGCGCCAGCGACAGGTTGACCAGCGTGTAACCCGCGGTAGGTGTGTCGTCCACCGGCACGCGCGCCTGGCGGGCCGCATGGTCAATATCGATGCGGCTGCTCCACGGCCCTTGCGCCGCATTGAGCCCCAGGTTGATGCGCAGCGGCGGCAGGCGTGGCAGCGGCTGGCCGGTGTCGGCATTGCTGGCGCGTGTGAGGTCGAGTTTCGCCGTGCCGTCCAGCGTCCAGGGTCGGGCCAACAAGCGGTGCTGGCCTTCGAGTTCGATGCCGTGCAGACGCGCCCGTACTGACTGAAAGGCGTACCGCGGCACGTCATGAAAGCCGCCCGCGCCATCGTCCACGCTTTGTACACCGGTCGCTTGCAGCGCAATAAAGCGGTCGAACTGGCTGGCAAACACGCCGGCCCGCAAGTGGCTCGACTCCCCGTCAAGCCATTGCAGAGCCACATCGACATTGCGGCCACGCTCGTTGCCCAGCGCCGGGTTGCCGACTTCAAAGGTGCCAGTGGCCGCATGCAGGCCATTGGCAAACAGCTCGAACGATGTCGGCGCCCGCTCGGTGGCGCTGAACGAGGTGGTCATGCGCCATTGCGGCCACAGCACGGCAACGTTGGACAGCGAAGCACTGCTCAGCGAGAAGCGGCGTTGCAACGGGCCGCCGAAACGTGGCGCCAGCGCAGGGTCGGCATCGCCCCGCGAGTCAACTTGCACGCGTTCCAGGCGCAGCCCGGCAGAGAGCCGGCCGAGCGGCCAGGCGGCTTCCTCCAGCGCGAACACGGCTTGCTTGCCGGTGCGCGTGCTGGGCACGAAGGCTTCGTCGCCCAGCGCTGAAAAGTCGGAAGCCTCGAGCTGCAAACCCACTACGCCCTGCAACGGCCCCAGCGGCTGGTGCTGCGCTTCCAGGCGCAGTTCATTGCCGGCGGTCAAAAACGTCGTGCCAATCGCTCCGCTGCCGTCCACTTCTTCATGCCGATAAACGGTGCGGTTGAACGCGAAGCGAATGGTGGGCAGCAAACCCTCGGGCTGCTTGAATTCGCCTGCGGCGGCCAGGTGTTGGCGCTTCATGCGAATCACCACATTGGGCTCGGCGACCACGCCATAGCTGCTGTCATAGGTGTCGAACGCCATGCCGAAGTGGCTGGGGCCGAAAAACACCGAGCTGCCCAGCGCACCGCCGCTGGTTTGCGCCGCCGAGTTGCGCACCCGTTCACTGCCCGGCAGCGCCTGGTTGTCGGCGATGGGAATGTGGAACGGCACCCGCAAGTCGGACGTCTTGCGGCTGAAGGCATCGGCATGCAAGACCAAGCCATTGGCGCCAGTTTCCACCACCGCAGCGCCACTGCGTTCAGTGGCGGCACCGCCCAGGCGCAGCTCCGCCGAGCCGCTGCTGCCTTCGAGGCGACGTGTCGGAATGCGGTTGTCCAGGGCGTTGACGACGCCACCGACCGCGCTGCCCCCATAAAACAAGGCGGCAGGGCCGCGCAGCACTTCAATGCGTTCGACGACCAGTGGATCGATCGGCACGGCATGGTCAAAACTCAAGCTGGATGCATCGAGTGACGCGCCTGCGTTGTTCATGACCTTGACCCGGTCACCGTCCAGGCCGCGGATGGTCGGCCGGTTGGCATTGGGGCCGAAGTAAGTCGAGGCAACGCCGGGCAGACCGGACAAGGTCTCGCCCAGCGAACTGCCGCGGCGCAAGGTCAATGCATCGCCCGACAGCTCTGACACTGGAGCGGTTGTTTCCAATCGACCCAAGGGGTTGCCTGTGACCGTGACGCGGTCAAGATGTGTGGGAGAAGCGTCGCCCGAGGGTGGCGTCTGCGCCCAGCCGGACACGACGGACGGTGGCCCCGCCGTGATGCAAAGCAGCGTGGCAACAGGAAAAGGCCGCACGCGGCGAGCCCATGCAGTGAAGATGTTCATTGGATTGAAAGACGGTTTGGAGCGCCCTGAGAGGGCAAAGTAGCGGCGTGCTGGTGCGGCAAATAGCGGCAGCAGCAAGCAGCAGCAGCAGACAGCAACAAATCGCGGCAGGCGGCAAGAACGCGGCATTAGCCACTGGGCGTGCGCGCAGGCAAAGGTGCAGCGCTTACAAAAGCAGCGCGGCGCCGCGAAGTGCGACGAAGGCGGTTAACGCGGCGCCGGAACGGATGCTGTTGCACCACCCCGGCGGTTGTTCAGCGGTGCCGCCTCAAGTCAAGCCGTTTGCTGGCGCGGCGGCGCACGGGCCAGGAATCCAACCGTCGGCGCTCGTGAAATACCGCCGTTGCCCGGCGTTGCAACCGACTGCGGGGAGCAGTCGATGGTCTGCATGACGACGGGGCTTGCGGGCAACAGGTCAGGCTGCAGCAAAGCGTCATACAGGGTGCAGCCCGCGCCTTTTTCGTGGCCGGCAAACAGCGGCGCGGCGTTGCCGACGTCGAGCCGATGACCGCCGCCTGGCGCCGCACGGACAGATGCCGACCCTTGCGTGGAGATGCGGACAGACGCTGCGTCTCGATGCACGATGCCGTGTGCCAGCCCCAGCGTCTGCAGCAGCACCATGCCGGCCCACAGCACGGCCCAGATCGGCATACGCCGGGCGGCCTGGCGCAGACGGAAAGCGAACCGGCGGGAGGACATGAATGGAAAAAACGCCAGCCGATCAAAAAAAGCTCAGCCGCGGCGAACCAGGTTCGCGAAGGTCTTGACGAACTTCTGCACCTTGGGCGCCGCCACCATCGCGCAATAGCCTTGGTGGGGATGGCGGGCGTAATAGTGCTGGTGCTCTTCTTCAGCACGGCTGTAGTTGTCCAGCGCCAGCAACTCGGTGACGACGCGGCCGTTGTGAAGCGCGTTCACCTCGTCCAACACTTCACGCGCCACGGCCTTTTGGGCCGCACTGTGAACATAAATGCCGGAGCGGTATTGGGTGCCTTTATCAGCCCCCTGGAGGTTCAGCGTGGTTGGGTCATGGACGACGAAAAAAACCTCCAGCAACTGGCGCAGCGACACTTTGTCAGGGTCAAACTGCACCCGCACCACCTCCGCATGGCCGGTGGTTCCGCTGCAGACTTGCTCGTATGTCGGGTTCTGAACATGGCCGTTGCTGTAGCCGGATTCCACCGCCACAACGCCTTCCACTTGCTCATAAACGGCTTCGGTGCACCAAAAACAGCCACCGCCCAGCACGATCGAATCAAGCATTGAGTTCCCCGGGTTCAAAGACGCCAAACAAAAGCCGCCTGCAGGCAGCTTCGAAAATTGCTGGGGCCGGGCTTAGACAGAAAAGCTCGAGCCGCAGCCACAAGTCGTCGTGGCGTTCGGGTTTTTGATCACGAATTGCGCGCCTTGCAAGTCGTCTTTGTAGTCGATTTCGCCGCCCATCAGGTACTGCAGGCTCATGGCGTCGATCAGCAGCGTCACGCCGTTCTTGTTCATCTGCGTATCGTCTTCGTTGACCAGTTCATCAAACGTGAACCCATATTGAAAGCCGGAGCAACCGCCGCCTTGCACGAAGACGCGCAATTTCAGCTCTGGGTTGCCTTCTTCGTCGACGAGTTCCTTGACCTTTGCCGCGGCACTGTCGGTGAACACCAAGGGTGCGGGCGGTTCATCCGCGGCGGGGGCGAAAGACGTTTGTTCAACAGCGGCATTCATTTGGCAACTCCTGGTCAAAAATTGAGCTGGCTTTCAAAGGCTCAGGCATTGTTCGAAGCGGCCAACTTCAACGCCGGCTTTTCACCCACCTTCAACGGGCACAACTCTCCATTGATGGTGGCGCCCTGATGCATTTCAAGCGCTTCGTAACGCACGTCGCCCAC
>JANXMO010000308.1 GCA_025354615.1 Burkholderiales bacterium
CTCACCCCAACCCTCTCCCAGAGGGAGAGGGAGTTCAGGTGACATCGGCTCGCTCGCCCTTCCGGGCAGAGGGAGTACATCCGACTTGGGCTCCCTCGCCCCTCCGGAGAGAGGGCAGGGGTCAGGGGCCGCAGGAAGAAGCTGCGCCCTTCACGCGCCCTCACACCAAAAAAAAGCGCGCCAGAAGCACTCATCCGACCGCGGTTGGAATCGCCTGCAGCGTGCGCTGCAAATATTCGACCAGCGTCGTCAACATCCACGGCCCGGCCACCGCCAGCACGGCGACGGCAGCGAGCACCTTGGGCACGAATGACAGCGTGGCCTCGTGAATCTGCGTGGCGGCCTGGAAAATGCTGACCAGCAGGCCCACCACCAGCACCGTCAGCAGCACCGGGGCCGACACCAGCAGCAGCAGATAAAGCCCTTGCTGGCCGAGCGTGAAGACTTGTTGCGAATCCATAGCCGTTCCCCGGGCAAATCAAGTGGCGAAGCTGGCGGCCAGCGAACCGAGGAGCAGGTTCCAGCCGTCGGCCAACACAAACAGCATCAGCTTGAACGGCAGCGCCACCAGCACCGGGCTCAACATCATCATGCCCAGGCTCATCAGCACGCTGGCCACGATCATGTCGATCACCAGGAAGGGGATGAAGATGAGAAAGCCGATTTGAAAGGCGCTTTTCAGCTCGCTGGTGACGAAAGCCGGCACCAGCACTTTGAACGGCACGTCGGCTGCAGCCACGGCCGGGTCGACCTTGGCCAGCCGCGCGAACAGCGCCACGTCGGACTGGCGTGTCTGTTTCAGCATGAACTGGCGCATCGGCACCTCGCCACGCTTGAGGGCTTCATCGAAGCCGATGCGGCTGGCCGTGTACGGTGCGTAGGCTTCGCTGTAGACCTTGTCGATGGTCGGGCTCATCACGAAAAACGTCAGGAACAGGCTCAGGCCGACGATCACCTGGTTGGGCGGCGCCGCCTGCGTGCCCAGCGCCTGGCGCAGCAGGCCCAGCACGATGACGATGCGGGTGAAGCCCGTCATCATCAACAGCACCGCGGGCAAAAAGCTCAAGGCGGTGAAGAACAGCAGCGTCTGGATCGGCACCGAATAGCTGGCGCCGCCGGCCCCCTGGCCGATCAGCAGTGGCAGCGCGGCGCCTGGTGTGGCGACCGGCACGCCCTGGGCCGCGGCCCACACGGGCAGCAGCAAGGCCAGCAGCGTCGCCAGGCTGCAACGCCGGCGCCAGCGGCCACGCTCACGCATCGTGCGGCCCCTTGTTTTTCGGGCGCAGCCCGGCCATCAACTGGGCAAACGATGCCGCCAGCGGCGCCGGCACCAGCGGCGGCAGCGGCCCTGCCGCGGGCGTTGGGCCTTGCGGCGCCAGCGTGTGCAGCGTGGTGATGCTGTGCGCCGTGACGCCCAGCACCAGCCACACGCGCTGCTCGCCTTCACCGACCTCGATGGTCAGAATGCGCTGGCTGTTCGACAGCGGCAGCACCGCCACGCTGCGCAGCACGCCAGCGGCCGCGGCGCCGCCCAGGCGGGTGCGCTTGAGCAGCCGCAGCAGCAGCGGAATCATCACCAGCACCAAGCCGAACCACAGCAGCGGTGCCATCGACAGGCTGCCGGCGTTCATTGAAAACCCCCTTCGCGCGTCATCACCATCATCATCATGCCGCCCGGCTCAAGCGGCGCATGCGCTCGCTGGGCGTGACGATGTCGGTCAGGCGGATGCCGAACTTGTCGTTGACGACCACCACTTCGCCCTGTGCGATCAGGTAGCCGTTGACGAGCACGTCCATCGGTTCGCCGGCCATGGCTTCGAGCTCGACGACCGAGCCCTGCGCCAGCTGCAGGATGTGCTTGATGGGAATGCGCGTGCGGCCCAGCTCCACGGTCAGCTGGACCGGGATGTCCAGGATCATGTTGATGTCGTTGACCGCGGGCGGCGCACCGGCGTCCGAGAAATTGCTGAAGCGGGCCGGCGTCACCGTGTCGACGCTGACGCCGGGGAAGCCCGAGGCCGCCTCCGTTGCCGGCGCCGGTGACGGGGTTGGTTTCGACTCGGCCAGCGCCGCGGCCCAGTCGTCGTCGCCGAGGTTGTTGTCATCACTCATGGTTTTCTCCGATCCAGCTCATGCTGGAGCTGGACAACAGTTGATCGACTTTCAATGCGTACTTGCCGTTCGAAATGCCGTAATGGCATTCGAGCACCGGCACGCCTGAGATCTTGGCCTGAATGGCCGGCAGTAAATCGAGCTCGATGAAATCCCCGGGCTTGAACGCCAGCAGCTGCTCGACAGTGGCTGGCGCCGTGGCCAGCTCGGCCACCAGTTCCACGCTGGCCGACTGGATCTGCTGCTTCATCAAATTGACCCAGCGCTTGTCGGGTTCGGCACTGTCGCCCTGGATCGTCGAATACAAAACGTCGCGGATCGGCTCCAGCGTCGAATACGGGATGCAGAAGTGAATGGTGCCCGTCGAATCGCCCAGCTCCAGTGTGAACGAGGTCGAGACCATCACTTCGCTCGGCGTGGCGATGTTGGCGAACTGCGGCTGCATTTCCGAGCGCTGGTATTCCAGCTCGAGCGGGTAGATGCCGTTCCAGGCGCGCTTGTACTCGCCCATGATGACGTCGAGCAGGCGTGAAATCACACGCATTTCGGTCGGCGAAAAGTCCCGCCCTTCGATTCGCGTGTGGTACTTGCCAATGCCGCCGAACAGCGCGTCGATCACTGCGAAGATCAGCGACGGGTCGCACACGATCAACCCGTTGCCGCGCAGCGGTTTGATGCTGACGATGTTGAAGTTGGTCGGCACCACGATCTCGCGCAGAAAAGCGCTGTACTTGTGCACCTTGATGCCGCCGATCGACACCTCCGGGCTCTTGCGGATCATGTTGAAGACGCCCAGCCGCACGTTGCGCGCAAAGCGCTCGTTGATGATTTCCATCGTGGGCATGCGCCCGCGAATGATCCGTTCCTGGCTGGCCAGGTTGTAGTCACGGATGCCGTCCTTCGGCGCTTCCTCTTCCGGCGTCGCATCGCTTTCGCCCGTGATGCCCTGCAGCAACGCATCCACTTCGTCTTGCGAAAGAATCTGGCTCATGGGGTTGCCTTTGGGTGTCTCAAGGCGCGGCGGGCGGCGAGCAGGGCCATGCGGTTCACTGGATGATGAAGTTGGAGAAATTCACGCTGCGCACGGGGTTGTGAACGGTTGGCGCCTTTTTCTTCTTTTTCTTCTTCTTGGACTTGGGCGCGTCCTCATCCGCCGGCTTGGCGTGCGCGCTGTCTTCGTCGTCTTCTTCCTCTTCCAATTCGATGCCCAGCGGCCGCACCGCCTCGCGCATGATTTCCTTGGCCAGCGCTTCCTTGCCGGCGCGCTCCAGCAGCTGCGCCGAGGTCTTGTGCGCCAGGATCATCAAAATGCCGTTGCGGATGGCCGGCATGTACAGCTTCATCTGCTCGGCGAACTTGGCGTCGTCGACCTCGAAGGTGATGCCGATCTGCGCGAAGCGGTCGGTGTCACGGTCGGCCAGGTTGACGACGAAGGCATCCATCGGCAAAAAGGTTGGCGGGTTGTGCTCGTCGTGCGCCTTGGCGCCGTGTTCCTTGGCGCCGCCTTTGTGCTTGTCGGCAGCGCCGTCGTCGTCGCCGGCCTCGGCGGCCTCTGCCGCGGCGGCCGCCTCGGCAGCTTTTTTCTTCATCATGTACACCGCCGCGCCGCCGCCCAGCGCCAGCACCAGCACGGCCGCGGCGATGATGATGATCAACTTCTTCTTGCTTTTGGCGGGAGCCGCGGGGGCGGCGGGGGCGGCTGCAGACATGTGCATTCCTTCAAGGGTGGCGCCGCCCCGCCAGCAATGCTGGACAGCGCGGAGTGCCGCGGCGCTGTGCGGTTGCAAAGCGCCGCGGCATGAAGGAAGTCTACGCCCGCGCCATCGGC
>JANXMO010000404.1 GCA_025354615.1 Burkholderiales bacterium
GAGGGGCTGCAAGGCGCAAACCGCAGCCATAGCCAACGCGATGGCGAGGATTTGCAACGCCGCAGACCGCCTGCCGCAAGGATGCGCCGGCCGCGAGGGACTTGTTCAGCGTTGCCCTCAGCGGGGCAGATGGCGTTGCAACACGGAAAACAACCGCGCCGCATCGATCGGTTTGGTCAAAAAGTCGTTCATGCCGGCAGCCCCGGCGGCTTCGCGTTCGGCGACCAGCGCTGCGGCGGTCAGCGCAATGATGGGCAAGGTCTGCGCATCGAACTGCTCGCGCAGGCGCCGGGTGGCTTCATAGCCGCTCATACGTGGCATTTGCACATCCATCAGCACCACATCGAAGCCGTGCCCGGCGGCGCTGGCGGCTTCGACGGCTGCCAGCGCTTGCGCGCCATCGGCGGCTTCGCTGCCTTGCGCGCCCCACTGTTCCAGCATGGCCAGCACGATCATCATGTTGACCGCGTTGTCTTCGACCACGAGCACCCGCATGCCAGCCAGGGCTTTGCTGTCGATCGCGTCATCAGCGGCAGGCGTGCCTGCGAGCTCGGCCAGCGCCGCTGGCGATGGCAGGACCAACGGCAGTTCGGCCCAAAACACACTGCCCGTGCCGGTTTGACTGTCAACACCCACTGTGCCGCCCATCAGCCCGGCCATTTCGCGGCAAATCGACAAACCGAGGCCGGTTCCGCCGTAACGACGCGTGGTGGACGCGTCGCCTTGCGTAAACGGCAGGAACAGTCGCTGCTGGACTTCGGGTGAGATGCCTGGCCCGGTGTCGGATACGCTCAGCCGCATCCATTGCGAGTCGACCCGCCGGGCGCCTACGTTGATGTGGCCTGCGGCAGTGAATTTCAGCGCATTGCTGATGAAGTTGCCGACGATTTGCCGTACCCGCAGCGGGTCACCCATCACCGTGGAAGGCAAGGCCGGGTCAATTTCCAGCGTCAATTCCAAGCCGCCGGCCTGGGCCAGTGGCTGCTGGCTTTCATACAACGTCACCAGCGTGTCGTGCAATGCGAACGGCATGTTTTCCACGCTGATCTTGCCGGCCTCGATTTTCGAGAGGTCAAGAATGTCGGAAATGATGACGGCCAATGTTTGGGCGCTGTCCATCAGCTGCTTCAGGTAGCGGCTGCGCTGAGCGGGTTGTACGTCGTCGCGTGCGGCCAGCCGAGCGAGTCCGAGCAAGCCATTGAGCGGAGTGCGAATCTCGTGGCTGGTATTGGCGAGAAAGTTGCTTTTTGCCTGGTTGGCGGCTTCGGCCGCATCGCGGGCGGCGGCCAGTTGGCTGTCGAGTTCGCGTTGCGCACTGATGTCGGTCGCGATCCAGACGGTGCCACCGCGCAGCGGATCGCCTGGGTCGACTTGCTGAGCCTGGAAGCTGCACCAGAAGATGCTGCCGTCGGCGCGCCGCATGGGCCGTTCCAGTTGAACCGGCAGCCCGCGTGACAACTGGGCCGTGGCCACGCGGCTGCCTTCTTCGTAGGCAACCGCGTCGGGCCAGACCACATCTCCCGGCTGGCCGACCAGCGCGCCGTTGGGCCAGCCGAAGATGTCGTGAAAGCGTGGGTTGGCGAGCTGGAAACGACGGTCACGTGTCAACGCGATGCCGACAAAAGCACTGTGAAACACCGCCGCATGCTCCAGCCGCAGCCGCTCGGCATCGGTCACGTCACGCACGTTCGACACCAGGTGAGCCTGACCATCCATCTCGATGCGCGCGGCTGAAATCGTCACCGAAATGCGGCCGCCGTTCTTGGTCCGCAACATGGCCGGCATCTCGTGGACCTTGCCGCTGGGCTGCAGCGCGTCGATCAGACGGCCTCGCATGTGGCGGTTTTTCCAGATGCCCAACGACGTCGAGCTATGGCCGATCATTTCGCGCGCCTGATAGCCCAGCATGCGCGCCAGGCTGTCGTTGACCATCACGTAAATGCCACTGTCGATCTCACTCAACGCCATGCCGTCGGCACTGCTGGCAAACAGGGTTGCCAGCATGGTTTGCGAACGCTGCATGGCAGCTTGCGCGGCCACGCGCTCGGTGACGTCGAAGTAGATCGACAGCGTGGCCGCGCCATCTTCAGCTTCCACCCGCACGCTGGCTTCCTGCGCAATGATCGGCCGACCGTCTTGCGACACCATGTGGCAGTCAATGGTAGGCAGGCTGCCACCGATGGGCTGGTTTTCCAACTGTTGCACCCGCTCGCGCAGCAAACTGCGTGAAGCGGAATCCGGGTACAGCTGCTCGAGGTCGAAGTCGCGCAGCGCCGGCGCGGCGGCAAAGCCAAACAGCACCGCGGCGGCCGGGTTGGCGTCGATTACCCGGCCCCCGCGGTGCAATAGAAGAGCCGAGGGCGAGCGCTCGAACAATTCCCGATAGCGCGCTTCGCTGGCGACGATGGCGGCGCGGGCCTCGGCCTCGGCGGTGACGTCGCGGTCAACCACCCAATAGCCGAAAAAGCGGCCATGGCTGTCAAACCGCGGGCGCCCGCTGTAGCTGCGCTCACGCCGCCGGCCCTGCTCATCCACTTGGGCCAGACGCAAATCATGAAAAGGCCGCCGCGCGGCCAGGTCGCCCAGGTGTGACTGGCGTTGATCGGTATCCCGAAAACTGTGACCGGCCGCCCACGGCCGCCGCCCGGCCTCATAGGGCAGCGCGGAATCGGTGGCATGCAGCCGCGCGTCACCGGTACGGGCGATGCGCAATTGCGCGTCCAGTTC
>JANXMO010000417.1 GCA_025354615.1 Burkholderiales bacterium
CACGGCGGTGGCATCCATCAAGGCGGCGAGGGCAGCTACCTGGACATGCACGTCGACTTCAACACGCATCCGCTGCACCCCGATTGGTTCCGCAACCTCAACATCCTGATTTACATGAACCCCGACTGGCAGCCGGCTTACAAAGGCCAGCTCAAGCTGCGCCACCGTGAGCGGCCGGAGCAGACGCTTGAAATCGAGCCGCGCTTCAACCGCTGCGTGATCATGTTCACGCGTGACTACACGCTGCACGGCTACGACGCGATTGCGTTTCCGCCGGGCCAGTACCGCCGATCGGTGGCCGCCTACGCGTATTCGCCGCTGGCGGCGGGCGCGGCGCCAGCGCACCGCACAACCGTCTGGTACCCCGATGGCGCTGGCGCCGCGAAAACGCTGGTCGGGCGCCTGTGGCCGGCGCTGGTGCGGGTCAAAACCGCCCTGTTCGGCAGCGGTACAGCACGCAACAAGTAGTTGCGTCAGGCCGGGGTGGTCTGTGTGTACGCCAGCCGCACGTAAATCGGTGCAAAGGCCTCGGCCTGGGTGATGTCGAGCAGGTGCTCCCGCGCCAGCTCCAGCAGCGCGATGAAGGTCACCACCAGCACCTGCGGCTGCAAGGTTTTGCCCATCGAGCCAAAGAGATCTTCAAAGCTCAGGAAGCGTTGTCCGCGCAGCGCGCGCAGCACCAGGCTCATGTGCTCGCGCACGCTGAGCGGCTCGCGGGCAATGGTGTGGTGCTGGTTGAGATGCGAGCGCTGCACCACGCCGGCCCAGGCGGCCGCCAGTTCAACCACTTCGAGCGTCGGCAAGCGGGTCGTCGCGGTTTCTTCGACGTACCCCTGGGCGCTCCAGAAATCACGGCCCAGCACCGGCAGCGCATCCAGCCGTGCGGCGGCCAGCTTGATCTGCTCGTATTCGATCAGCCGCCGCACCAGCTCGGCCCGCGGGTCGGCCGGCTCGGCGCCTTCGGCGCTGGCTTTGGGCGGCAGCAGCAGGCGCGATTTGATCTCGATCAGCATCGCTGCCATCAGCAGGTACTCGCTGGCCAGCTCGAGGTGCGTGGTGCGGATCTGCTCGACATAGGCCAGGTACTGGCGCGTGACGTCGGCCAGCGGAATGTCGAGAATGTTGAAGTTCTGCCGGCGGATCAGGTAGAGCAGCAGGTCCAGTGGGCCTTCGAAGGCTTCCAGAAACAACTGCAGCGCATCTGGCGGGATGTACAAATCCTGCGGCAGCTTGAACAGCGGCTCGCCGTACAGCCGGGCCAGCGCCACGTGGTCCACTACGGCCGGGTGGTGGGCCGGTGCCGTGCCGTCATGCAAAGACCCGGCGGCGGCCGCCGGGCCGCTCACTTGGGCGCCGTTTGGTAAACGTAGGGCTGCTGCGGCACGCGGGCATCGGCCAGTTCGGCTTGTTCAGCCTGGTCGAGCGGCTTGTCCCACAACAGCGCGCGGCCCAGCCGCTGTTGCGTTTCGATGTCCGGCCGGTCGGCCTTCAACTTTTCGATGAAGGTGGTCAGGTCGGATTTGTAAGGTTTCCAGAACAGGGGCATGGTGTGGGGGCGTGGCACGCAGGAAAGACGGGAACCGCGGAGCGGACAGTTTAGGCGACGCTGAATAAGTCCCCGCGAGGCGGCGCGCCTTGCGGTAGGAGGGGCTGCAAGGCGCAAACCGCAGCCATAGCCATAGCCAACGCTATGGCGAGGATTTGCAACGCCGCAGACCACCTACCGCAAGGATGCGCCGGCCGCGAGGGACTTGTTCAGCATTGCCTTTACGTGGCGGCTGCCTGCCACTGCCCGTCTATCAACTGTTCATGGGGGCAGAACTGCGCTTTGTAGGCCATCTTGCGGCTGTCAGAGATCCAGTAACCCAGGTAGACGCGCGGCA
>JANXMO010000426.1 GCA_025354615.1 Burkholderiales bacterium
AGCTGGCGCAAAAAGAAGGCTATCGCGCACGCGCAGCCTACAAGTTGAAGGAAATCGACGAAACGCTTCATCTGTTGAAGCCAGGTCAGCTGGTGGTTGATCTGGGCGCGGTGCCTGGGGCGTGGAGTCAATACGTGCGTCGTAAATTTGGAAGCAAAGAAGCCGAAGGACTGGCTGGCTCAGTCAATGGCACCATCATCGCATTGGACGTGTTGCCGTTCGAACCCGTTGATGGCGTTCAGTTCATACAAGGCGACTTTCGTGAAGAATCTGTAATGCAGGCCTTGAAAAATGAACTTTCTGGACGAAATGTAGATGTAGTGATATCGGACATGGCGCCTAATCTGTCGGGCATCGAGAGTTCGGATTCCGCAAGAATTGCGCATTTGGTGGAATTGGCTTTGGAGTTTTCCAGTGCGCATCTCTCGCAACAAGGTGCGCTTGTCTGCAAGGTTTTTCATGGAAGTGGCCACAGTCAACTGGTGCAACTGTTCAAACAGACATTCAAAATCGTCAAACCGTTCAAACCAAAAGCGTCACGTGATAAATCAGCTGAAACTTTTTTGATCGGCATGGGACTCAAACGCCGGTTTCATTCAACTTAGCTGGAAAATGAAAGTAATTGAATTGAAAAGCCAAAATACCTTGTTTCAAGAGGTGACCAGTTGAAACGGGCACGGGCTCATCCCTTGATTTGCCTAAAATTTGATGCATATGCATCCCAGCGGCGGCGGTTTGTTCGCCTGTGTTTGTTGATGGCGTGTTGTGAAAAGGAGCCGCGGTGAACAACCAGTGGTTTTCAAAAGTTGCGGTATGGCTGGTGATTGCGCTCGTGCTTTTCACCGTTTTCAAACAATTTGACCGCAGTGCGACGGCCGGGAGCCAGATCGGTTACTCCGATTTCCTGGAAGAAGTACGCAGCAAGCGCATCAAGGTTGTGACTCTCCAGGAAGGTCCTGCGGGAACGGAAATTCTTGCCACTACGACAGACGACAAGCGCCTTCGCAGCACCGCAACCTATCTCGACCGCGGATTGGTGGGTGATTTGATCAGCAACGGCGTCAAATTTGATGTGAAGCCGCGCGAAGAGCCTTCGCTTTTGATGAGCATTTTGGTGTCATGGGGCCCAATGTTGCTGCTGATCGGCGTTTGGGTTTACTTCATGCGTCAGATGCAAGGGGGTGGCAAAGGCGGTGCGTTCAGCTTTGGTAAATCAAAGGCCCGCATGTTGGATGAGGCCAACAACAGCACCACTTTTGCAGACGTTGCCGGCTGTGATGAGGCCAAGGAAGAAGTCAAGGAGCTGGTCGACTTTTTGAAAGACCCGCAGCGTTTCCAAAAATTAGGGGGTCGCATCCCACGGGGCGTGCTGCTTGTTGGCCCGCCCGGCACCGGTAAAACACTGTTGGCCAAAGCGATTGCCGGTGAAGCCAAGGTGCCGTTCTTCAGCATTTCGGGTTCAGACTTCGTAGAAATGTTTGTGGGTGTTGGTGCCGCCCGTGTGCGTGACATGTTTGAGCAGGCCAAGAAGAGCGCACCGTGCATCATTTTTGTTGACGAAATCGACGCAGTGGGTCGCCACCGTGGCGCCGGCCTGGGTGGCGGCAACGATGAACGCGAGCAGACTTTGAACCAGATGCTGGTCGAAATGGATGGTTTTGAAACCAACCTTGGTGTGATCGTGATGGCCGCCACCAATCGCCCGGATATCTTGGATCCGGCTTTACTGCGCCCTGGTCGTTTTGACCGCCAGGTTTACGTGACCTTGCCCGACGTACGCGGCCGCGAGCAGATTTTGAATGTTCATATGCGCAAGGTGCCGGTGGGGCAGGACATTCGTGCTGATATTTTGGCCCGCGGAACGCCCGGGTTTTCAGGCGCTGATTTGGCCAATTTGGTCAATGAATCTGCACTGTTTGCAGCCCGTCGCAACGGGCGCGTCGTCGAAATGGTCGACTTCGAGAAGGCCAAAGACAAGATCATGATGGGCCCTGAGCGCAAGT
>JANXMO010000473.1 GCA_025354615.1 Burkholderiales bacterium
GCAGGAGTACCTGCGCTACTACGCCTACCCCGATTACTGGGAAGGCGGCGGCTTGTGGGCACAAGACGCGCTGCCGCTGATCGCCGCGCCGCTTTCCCTGGAACCGGCAGCACGTGTTCAACAGCGGCAAGCCGAAGAGGAAGCCGCTTCCGAAGACTTTCACTTACGCAGCAGCGCCGAGGTCATCGGCTATGACATCCAGACCGTCGATGGCAGCCTCGGCCATGTCAAGGATTTCATTTTTGACGACGAGTCCTGGGCCATCCGCTATTTGGTGGTCGACACCCGCAATTGGTGGCCGGGCGGCAAGAAAGTGCTGCTGGCCACTCACTGGATCGAAAGCATCGAGTGGGCGGACAAAACGGTGCGTACCACCATGACGCGCGAGCAAATTCAGAACAGCCCTGACTACGATGAAGCCATTCCACTCGATCGGCCGTACGAGAAGCGGCTGCACGACGCTCACGGGCGGGCAGGGTATTGGTCCTGACGGCGGCAAAGGATCGCTATGGCAAAGATTTCTCCTGACGTCGGACCGCGTTTTGCGCAAGTGGTGGTGTTGTTTGGCGCCACTGGCGACTTGGCGCGCCGCAAACTGTTGCCCGGCCTGTTTCATTTGACGAGTGCCGGTTTCATTCCGGGTTGCCGAATCATCGGTGTGTCGCTTGATGACATCGACCTCGATGCTTTCCGCCAGCTGGCGCGCGCGGCGCTCGACGAGTTCTCGAGCCGCCCCGTCGGCGATGCGGAGTGGGCTGCATTTGCCGCCCTCCTCGACTACGTGCCGCTGGCCGCGGGCGCCACGGCGCTCAAAGCCGCCGTGCACCAGTCAGAGCAGCTGCTGGGCCGCGAGAGCCGGCGCCTGCATTACCTGAGTGTGCCGCCCAGCGCGGCGTTGTCAGCGGTGCAATTGCTGGGCGAAGCCGGATTGGTGGAACGTTCACGCATCGTGATGGAAAAGCCGTTCGGGACGGACCTGGTCAGCGCGGTGGCCTTGAACACGCGTTTGCACGGCGTGTTTGCCGAAGAGCAGATTTTTCGCATCGACCATTTCCTGGGCAAGGAGCCGGCGCAAAACATCCTCGCCTTCCGCTTTGCCAATGGCTTGTTCGAGCCGATCTGGAACCGCAATTTTATCGACCACGTGCAGATCGACGTGCCGGAAACGCTGGGCCTGGGCCAGCGCGCCGGCTTTTACGAGCAAACCGGCGCTTACCGTGACATGGTCGTCACCCACCTGTTCCAGATTCTGGCGTTCATGGCGATGGAGCCGCCCACCGCGCTGGAGCCGGCGCCCATCAGCGAAGAAAAAAACAAGGTGTTTCGCAGCATGCTGCCGATTCAGCCGGCGGATGTGGTTCGGGGCCAGTACACGGGCTACCGTGCCGAACAGGGCGTCAACCTTGAGTCAGACAGTGAAACTTTCATTGCTCTCAAATGTGCGATTGACAACTGGCGCTGGGCCGGCGTGCCGTTTTACCTGCGCACTGGCAAGCGGCTGGCCGAAGGGCAGCGGATCATTTCAATTGCTTTTCGTGAGCCGCCCAAAAGCATGTTCCCGGCCGGCTCGGGCGTGGGCGCGCAGGGTCCCGACCACCTGACGTTCGACTTGGCCGATGCTTCAAAGATGTCGCTTTCCTTCTATGGCAAGCGCCCCGGACCGGGAATGCGGCTGGACAAGCTCAGCCTGCAGTTCGCGATGCACGACACCGGCTTCATCGGTGACGTGCTGGAAGCCTACGAACGCTTGATCCTCGATGCCATGCGTGCCGACCGGACGCTTTTCACCACGGCCGAAGGCATCGAACGCTTGTGGGAGGTCTCGATGCCGTTGCTCGAAGCGCCGCCACCGGTGCGCTTTTACGCGCCGGGGTCTTGGGGGCCCAATGCCATTCACCAACTGATCGCGCCACGCGCCTGGCGCTTGCCATTTGAGCGGGCATGGCGCAACCCGAATACAGTGGGCAACTGACGTTCTGCCGACCCTGCGCTTCATTCATCTTTACCTATGTGCCAACGGCGCTTTACAACCGGCCGACATGCTCTGCATCACCCCATTACGGAGCTCCAAATGGTACATGTCAACACAAAACAACCAGCGCGCCCCGCAGTGCGCAAGGCCGTCACCGCAACATGGCTTTTTGCCAGCGCCTTGGCACTCAGCGCCGTGGCGGTGGCCCAGCCGGGCATGGGCGGCAGGCCGCCGGCCCACGCCGGCTTTGACAACGGCACCTTGTTCGCCGGCCCTTCGCACCATGTGGTGCGGTTGGTCAATCATTTGCTTGATGGCTTGAATGTGACACCGGCACAACGCAGCCAGATCGTGCAGCTGGCTGAAACTGCGGCGAACGAGATGAAACCCCAGCGCGACGCTGAACGCAGCCTGCGCGAAAAAGCCATGCAAGTGCTGACGGCGCCCACCATCGATGCCGCCACGGCCGAGCAATTGCGGCAGCAGGAGTTGGTGCTGCACGAGCAGATCAGCCGCCGCACGCTGGCCGCGATGATCGATATTGGCCGCGTGCTCACGCCGCAGCAGCGCGCCACCTTGGCGGAGCGGGCTCGGCTGCATGTGGATGCGATGCGGGAACGCGCCGCGCGCCAACCGCATGACATGCCACGCCCGTAATGCTTTTGGCGCCTGACGCCGCTGATTTCCGCACCGCCATGTCCCTGCGTATTTTGATGATCGATGACGACGCCCGCCTGTCCACAATGGTGGCCGACTACCTGCGGCCGGCCGGGTTCGACGTTGATAGTGCGGGGTCGCTTGCCGCCGGGCGCAAGCGCCTCGACAGCGGCAGCTACGAAGCCTTGTTGCTCGACCTGATGCTGCCCGATGGCGATGGCCTGGACTTGTGCCGCGAATTGCGCAGCGCGGTGCGCACCCGTCATCTGCCCTTGTTGATGCTGACCGCTCGCGGCGAGGCACTGGACCGCATTGTTGGCCTGGAGCTCGGCGCCGATGACTACCTTCCCAAACCCTTCGAGCCGCGTGAGCTGCTGGCCCGTGTCAAAGCCTTGCTGCGCCGTGCCACGGCGCAGCCGCACGCCGACGGTTTGCTGCGGTTCGGCCGGCTGGAAATCGATGTCGGCGAACGGATGGCGCGCGTCGACGGCAAGCCTTGCGACCTGACCGGCCATCAATTCGATCTGCTGGTGGTGCTGGCGCAAAGCGCGGGCCGGGTGCTGTCGCGCGACCAGATCATGGATTCGCTCAAAGGCCATCCGTTGGACGCATTTGACCGTTCGATCGACGTGCACATCTCGCGCATCCGTGCCGTCATCGAAGACGACCCGAAAACGCCGCGCCGCGTGTTGACGGTGCGCGGTGCAGGCTATGTATTCGCCAAAAAGCAGGATGCCGACGAAGCCCGCTGAAGCAGCCGTGGCCAGGCGATGAAGACGCTCACATTGCGCATCTACATCGCCCTGGTGGCGGTGCTGCTGCTGTTTGCACTCGCTTCGGGGTGGTTGTTTCAGCGCCATCTTGAACGCGAGCGCACGCAGGCGGAACTGGTGTTGTCCGAGCGCATGTCGGCTTGGGGTGAGTTGATTCAACGCTCATTGCCGGGGGCAGACGCTGCGCCGGAACAGCAGGCGCTGGCGCTGGGGGAATGGTCACAGCGGCTGCGCTTGCCGCTGGCGCTGGACACACCCGCCGGCCAACGCATCGGCACCTCGGATTCCTACCTGCGCCGCCTGCGCGACGGCGGCGCACGCACCTTTGCCGTGCGGCTGGACGACGGGCGCACGCTGTGGGTGATGCGGCCCGGCTTGGGCCGTCGGCCGCCATTGAGCCGTGACGAACCGCAAGGTACTGCGCATGCGCTCTACAACAGCCCGCCGCTGCTGTTGCCGTTCGTGCTGCCCCTGGTTCCGCTGGCCTGGCAGCAAGGGGTTGGACTGTTGGTGCTGTTGTCGGGCCTGTTCGTCGCCGTGGCGGCCGCGGCCTGGCCGGTGGTGCGGCGCCTGACGCGCCGCCTGTTGGCATTGAAGCAGGGCGTCGAGCGCTTTGGCGAAGGCCACCTGGCGCACCGTGTGGAGGTTGCCGGCCGCGATGAAGTGGCGGCCGTGGCGGCCAGTTTCAATCAGGCGGCCAGCCGTATCGAGGCATTGGTGCGTTCACATCAGTCGCTGTTGGCCAATGCCAGCCACGAGCTGCGCTCGCCACTAGCGCGCATGAAAATGGCGTTGTCGATGATCGAAGACGCCGCACCGCAGCAGCGCGCACAGTTGCAACGCGAAATCGACACCAACATCGCCGAGCTGGATGAACTCGTTGAAGAAGTGCTGCTGGCCAGCCGCCTGGACGCCTTGCAGGCACTGGAGCGCCGCGACCCGGTCGATCTGCTCGGCCTGGCCGCCGAAGAAGCCGCGCGCACCGACGCCATGCTGGAAGGCGAACCGCTGGCCGTGCTGGGTGACGAACGTCTGCTGCGCCGCGCGGTGCGTAACCTGCTCGAGAACGCACGCCGTTATGGCGGCGGTGAGGTGGCTGTTGAAACGGCGCGTGTTGGTGATCAGGCGGTGCTGAAAGTTTGTGACCGCGGGGCGGGCGTTCCGGTACAACAGCGTGAGCGCATCTTTGAGCCGTTTTATCGCTTGCCCGGCCACGCCGAGCAAAGTGGCGGCGTTGGCCTGGGTTTGAGCCTGGTCAAACAAATTGCCCAGCGCCATGGCGGAACTGTGCATTGCGAGGCGCGTGCCGGCGGCGGCAGTTGCTTCGTGGTGCGTTTGCCGCTGGCGCCAGCGCCGTGAGCGGCGTCATGACGGATGGCGCGGGGCTCGTCACGGTAAACGTGCGGGCGTTTCACGCGCTCGTTCGGCATACCGGTTGAAACGCCACGCAGTCCCTTGCTGCGTGATGCGCCGCCAGCTGCCGCGCTTTTCGGCTGGCGTCATCCCTGGCCACTGCTGAACCTCTTCAAACGTACGGCCACAGCCCTTGCAAATGGCGTCGCCTTGGCTGGTTGAACAGATGGCGATGCACGGCGCATCGGGCGTTGTGCCGTACCAGGCCAGCCAAGCCGCTTGTGCCGCAGCGGGCATTGCTGTTTCGCTGCACTCGCTTCGCTGGCCATACACCAGCAAGGCATAAATTTCGGCCAGTGCCCGCACCTCGTTGCAGGCACTGATGCCGTCGGGCGACGGTGAACGCTCTCGCCACCAGTTAATGGCCGATTCAATGTCGGTGATGTGAATGCCAGCCATGAGAGACATTGCTTTTTATAGTCTGCGAGTTTGCACCATGCTTGTTACAACCCCACCTGTTCAAGGGTGTTGTCGATACCAGCCGGGTGTTGACTCGTTTAGCCCCTACAATTCTGACTTGCTGGAGCAATAGCTCCGCTTTCGTTCATCCCCTCTGACCTTGTCGAGTCTCCCCGCAGTGTTGGCCCTTATGGGCGGCCTGCGCGGCCTGTTCGAATCCGCAAAGCAATGCGCCTTTTTCCAAGGTTGCGGTCGCTTTCGGGAATGGTTGGCGGCGATGCCGTCGCTTTGACCGTTCCTGTTGCCGCTTTTAGCGTTGCCATGGTTCGGCCTTTTTGATAGCGACCTGTTGGCCATCGCGTACTCCGTGATGGCTGGGCGCCTCAAACCGCACGTCTGCCGTGCATTGGCGCCATATTGCGTAGAAAGAAGATGATGAACTTTGAAACTCTCGGTCTGCACGAATCCCTTGCCAAAGCTGTTGCCGATGCCGGCTATGCGACTGCCACCGAAGTGCAGTCCCAAGCCATTCCGGCAGCGATTGCAGGCCACGACTTGATGGTGTCCGCCAGCACGGGCAGCGGTAAAACAGCCGCTTTTACCCTGCCTTCATTGCAAAAAATTATTGCTGCGCGCGGCGACGTTTCCAAGCGCCGTGAAAAAGGCGCGGTTGACGGCCCACGGATCCTGGTCTTGTGTCCCACCCGTGAACTGGCCATGCAGGTCGCCAAAGCGGCTGCTTTGTATGGCCGGCATGTTCAAGGCTTGCGCGTTGCTACCGTAGTGGGCGGCGTGCCGTACCCAGCGCAAATCAAGGCCTTGCGCGGCCCGCTGGATATTTTGATTTCCACGCCGGGGCGCCTGCTCGATCACCTGCAGACCGGCCGTGCCGTTTTGTCCAACGTTGAAACGCTGGTGCTCGACGAAGCCGACCGCATGCTCGACATGGGCTTCATCGACGACATTCACACCATCGCCGATCACGTTCCGAAGGCTCGCCAGACGCTGATGTTCAGTGCTACCTTTGCCGGCCATGTCGGGCGCCTGGCTCAAAACCTGTTGCGTGAACCCAAGCGCATTGACGTCTCGTCCCACACCGACACACACGAAAACATTGAACAACGCCTGCATTGGGCTGACAACCATCACCACAAAAACGCGCTGCTCGACCACATCCTGACGCAGCGCGAAATGGAGCAGGCGCTGGTGTTCACCAGCACCCAGCGCGATGCCGATGATCTGGCCGACCGCTTGGCAGACATGGGTCACCATGTGGCCTCGCTGCATGGCGGTCATCCGCAAGGCCGGCGCAACAGGGTATTGCAGGGCCTGCGCAACAAGGATTTGAAGATTCTCATTGCCACTGATGTGGCCGCTCGCGGCATCGACGTGCCTAGCATCAGCCATGTCATCAACTATGGCTTGCCAATGAAAGCGGAAGACTACGTGCACCGCATCGGCCGTACCGGGCGGGCCGGCCGCAACGGCTTGGCCATCACGCTGGGTGAGCGGATGGACGTGGGCATGATTCGCCGCATCCAGCAGTTCACGACGCAGGCCATTCCCGTGGCAACAATCGTGGGGTTGGAACCCAAGCAGGCGGCGCCTGCCATGTATGCGGCACGTCCGGCTGCAGGAACTGAACGCAAATTTGGACCGTCCCGTCATGGCGCGGGCGCTGGTGGCTTCAACAAAAGCGGCCCCGCCAAGCGGTTTGACAAGCCGTTTGCACCGCGCCGTGACGACGAACGGGCGCCACGGCCAGCGGTGGCGGCCGGTCCGTTCGACCGTTCTGCCGGGCCACGCGTGACCGTTGCCCACCCTGGCAAAGGCAGCTTCAAAGGCCCGCGCGCCCGGCCGGGTGGCTTTGCGCGTTGAGTCGAAAAAAGCCGCATGGCGTTGAAAAAGCTCGCTACGGCGAGCTTTTTCAATCAGCGGGGAGGGCAGTTTTGAAAAACGGCTGCGTGTTGGATTGTGGGCATGTCTCACGTCAAGGTAAATTGCATTGACGCAGGTTGTAGTTTCAAGGCCGCTGCACGTCCTGGGCATCGAATCCTCTTGTGATGAAACAGGGGTGGCGTTGGTGCAATTGCCCATCGAGGGCCGGCCCCGGCTGCTGGCCCAGGCGTTGCACAGCCAGGTCGACATGCACCGCGCTTACGGCGGTGTGGTGCCCGAACTGGCTTCGCGCGATCACATTCGCCGCGTTTTGCCGTTGACCCGCGCGGTGCTGGCCGAAGCAGGTGTCACGTTGAACGCCCTTGACCTCGTGGCCTACACGCAGGGCCCGGGTTTGGCGGGCGCTTTGTTGGTGGGCGCCGGCGTGGCGTGCGCGCTCGGTTGCGCGCTAGGCCGTCCAGTGCTCGCGGTTCACCACCTTGAAGGGCATTTGCTGTCGCCTTTTTTGAGCGCTGACCCGCCGCAGTTTCCCTTTGTTGCGTTGTTGGTGTCTGGCGGCCACACACAGTTGATGCACGTCAGTGGCGTGGGCGAATACGCGTTGTTGGGTGAAACCATTGACGATGCGGCGGGCGAGGCTTTTGACAAGTCAGCCAAACTGCTGGGCTTGGCTTATCCTGGCGGGCCGGCTCTGGCACGTCTGGCCGCCGCGGGCGATGTCTGCCGGTTTGACTTCCCGCGGCCGCTGCTGCACAGCGGCAACCTCGACTTTTCATTTGCCGGCCTGAAAACCGCGGTTCGCACCCAAGTGCTGAAGCTGGGCGATTCATTGACACCGGCATTGCGAGCGGATATTGCGGCGTCGGCCCAGGAAGCGATTGTCGATGTTTTGGCACGCAAGACCGCTGCCGCGCTGCAGGCCACCGGCTTGCGCCGCCTGGTGGTGGCGGGCGGCGTGGGTGCCAACATCCGGCTGCGTGAGCGCGTGCAAGCGGACTGCGTTCGACAAGGCGTTCGAGTCCATTACCCGGAATTGGCGCTGTGTACCGACAACGGCGCCATGATCGCACTGGCTGCTGCGATGCGGGTGCAGTGCGGCCAGGCGGCGTTGACAAGCGAAGCCTCATTCAGCGTGAAGCCGCGTTGGCCTCTGGTGTCGTGACGGTTGCGTTTGCAGCACTGCAAGCATGCAGCGGTGCAAGCTTGGCTCCCGTATCGCACACCTTCAACCCGCTGTGTGTTGTTCGGTCCAAGCTATACTCGACAGGCTTTGCGCAAGCACAGTATTCGCACGTCGCTGGTCGTTTCACCGGCGTACGCAAGTTCAAATGCACACCGGCTTTATGCGGCCGGGATGGCTTACAGGAAACAACATGACCGCTACAACCGCCGAAAAGGCAGAAATCGTCAAATCCAACGCGCGCAGCGCCAACGACACCGGGTCGCCTGAAGTGCAGGTCGCGCTGTTGACGGCCCGTATCAACGAACTGACACCGCACTTCAAAACCCATTTGAAAGATCATCACGGCCGCCGTGGCTTGTTGAAAATGGTCAACACCCGCAAGAGTCTGTTGCTGTACCTGCGCCGTGTTGACGCTGACCGCTATACCGCATTGATTCAAAAATTGGGTCTGCGCAAATAACACCTGCGGATGAAACGAGGGCCTGTCTGGATGTCCCAGAACAGGCTCTTTGTATTTTTGGCCGCAACGTGATGGAAGCAGGGCAGTGCGCTCGAGGTGGTGTGTCATTCCAGCGGAGGTTTCCCGACCACGAGAAATTTCGCTGGAATGGCATCGTGCCACGGGGCCCCGCATCCGGGTTTCAATGCGTCACCCACAAGGCGCTGACCAACACAGGAGAACCCCATGAGCATGTTCAACAAAGTCACCAAAACGTTCCAGTGGGGCCAACATCAGGTTGTGCTGGAAACCGGCGAAATCGCCCGCCAAGCTGGCGGCGCAGTGCTCGTCAATATTGAAGACACCGTGGTGCTGGCCACCGTAGTGGCTGCAAAGAATGCCAAGCCGGGCCAGGATTTTTTCCCGCTGACGGTTGATTACATCGAGAAAACGTATGCAGCCGGCAAGATTCCCGGCAGCTTTTTCAAGCGCGAAGGGCGTCCCAGCGAGCTGGAAACGCTGACCTCGCGCCTCATCGACCGGCCGCTGCGCCCTTTGTTTCCCGAGGGCTTTTACAACGAAGTGCAGGTTGTCGTGCACGTGCTGTCACTGAACCCCGAAGTGTCGGCGGACATTGCCGCGTTGATCGGCTCCAGCGCCGCACTGGCCATCTCCGGCATTCCGTTCAGTGGCCCGATTGGTGCTGCGCGCGTCGGCTATGTCAACGGCAGTTATGTGCTGAATCCGGGCAAGACGCAGTTGATCGAGTCACAGATGGATCTGGTCGTGGCCGGTACTGAAGCGGCCGTGTTGATGGTGGAGTCCGAAGCGCAGCAATTGAGCGAAGAAATCATGCTGGGCGGCATTGTGTTCGGTCACGACCAATCAAAAATCGCCATTGCCGCGATCAACGAACTGGTGCGTGACGCC
>JANXMO010000486.1 GCA_025354615.1 Burkholderiales bacterium
GCACCGCGACCACATCAAGCCGGCACCGGAGATGAACTCATCGGTCGACAGCGGCTTCATCACCGGCATCGGCTGCGTCAAGAACGGTGAAGAGCAGCGCATGCTGATCTTGATGGACATCGAAGGCTTGATGGCCAGCGCTGACATGGGCCTGATCGACCTGCATTGAGAAACAACTGCGGCGTCAAGACGGCGCACGGCGCAAGGTCTCGGCGACGGGCCGGCGCAGCACTTCCCGCAGGCTCCACCAGCCGGCGGAAAGGGCTAACAGCGCCCCCGCCGCGCCGCCTGCCAACGGCACCAGCGGCGATGGGTTCCAGCTGAATTCAAATACCTCACGCGCCAGCATCCAGCCAATCGCCATCGCCGCCACAGAAGCCAATACACCAGCCAGCGCGCCGACGCCCAGCAATTCGGCCCGCTGCACCTGCCCGAGCAGCCGGCTGCCCGCCCCCAGCGCGCGCATGATGGCAAATTCACGCACCCGCGTTTCGCGGGTGGCACTCAGCACGGCAAACAGCACCACCAGGCCGGCCAGCAAGGTGAAGCCAAACAGGAACTCGACCGCCGTCACGACCTGGTCGAGCACTCGCTGCAATTGAGCGATGGACGCCGACACGTCAACGCTGGTGATGTTGGGAAATTCGCTGGTCAGTGCATTGTCAAAATTTTTGCGGGGCGGGGCGCGAAAGGCGGCAATGTAGGAAACCGGCATGTCACCGCTGGCGGCGGTGGTGAACATGGCAAAGAAATTGACGCGCATCGAAGCCCAATCGACCTTGCGCAGGCTGCCGATGCGGCCTTCGACCGCTTGGCCGCCAATGTCAAATCGCAACACGTCGCCCAGGTGCAGGCCCAACGTTTTGGCCAGCCCTTCCTCGACGCTCAACACGCCGGGTTCATCGTTCCGCCAGGCTCCGGCCACCAGCTTGTTGTAGGGCGGCAGCACTGCGGCGTGGCCGAGGTTGAATTCGCGTTCGATCAACCGTTTGGCGCGCTCCTCGGTTTGCGAGTCGGCGCTGACGGAGCGACCGTTGACGGCCACCAGCCGCCCGCGGCTCATCGGGTACCAATCGAACTGCTGCACGCCAGCGGCTTGCAGATGCGCCTTGAAAGCATCGCCTTGCTCGGGCTGGATGTTGATGACGAAGCGATTCGGCGCCTCTGGCGGCGTGGCGGCCCGCCATGCTGCGATCAAATCGGTGCGCAGCAACACCAGCAGCACCAGCGCCAGCAAACCGATGCTGAGCGCTGATACCTGCAGCACCACAAAAGCGGGCCGCGCCGAAATCTGCCGCGTGGCCAACACCAGCCAGCGCGGCGCGCGCGTTTCGGGCACCACACGCCGCAGCAGCTGCACGGCAGCCCAGGCAGCCGCCGCAAAAACAGCAGTGGCAGCCGCAAAACCGCCCACGGCGAGCAGTCCCAGTTTGAGGTCGGGCGTGACAGCCAGCAGCAACGCGGCAAAACCAGTTGCACCCGCAGCCAGCACCGCCAGCGATGCGGCTTTCGGCGTTCCGACGTCCCGGCGAATGACGCGCAGCGGCGGCACCTGGGCCAACTGCAACACCGGCGGCACGCCAAACGCCAGCAGCAAACTGGCGCCGATGCCCAGCCCCAGCAACGCGGGTTGAACACTGGCCGCGGGCAATGCGCCAGCGGCCGGCGCCGCCAGCCCGCCCAGCAGTGCCACAAAAACAAAGTGCACGGCAAAGCCCAGCGCCACGCCCAAAACGCTGGCCAACAGGCCTGCCCAGGCAAACGCGAGCAGATATTGCAAAACGATGCGCCGCTGCGCCATGCCCAGCACGCGCAGCATGGCGCAGTCATCGAGATGGCGGCTTGCAAAGTCACGCGAGGCCACCGCCACCGCAACCGCCGCCAGCAGCGCGGCCAGCAAGGCCACCAGGTTGAGAAACTGCGACGCGCGGTCCAGCGTCTGACGCATTTCCGGGCGGCCGGTTTCGAGCGACTCCAGGCGCACGCCACGCAGTTGCTGCGATTTGATTTGCGCGTCAACCCAGGTGTTGAAGGCGCGCACCGCCGCCGCTGCCGACGCAGCCGGTGCGGACGAGGATGTGGCCACCGCCAGGCGGTGGCTGATGCGACTGGCCGGCTGCACCAGCCCGGTGGCGGGCAAATCAGCCAGATTCAACATCACCCGGGGTGAGAAATTGACGAAACCGGTGCCCCGGTCGGGTTCCAGAACGATGAGGCGTTCGATGCGCAATGCGGCATCGCCCAACAGCAATTCGTCGCCCACCTTCAATGCCAATGCATCGAGCACGGCGGCGTCTACCCAGACGTGGCCGGTAGCCGGGGCGGCAGTTACCGTTTGCTCAGCAGCGCCTGGGCTGCTGGCCAATTGCAACGCGCCTCGCAGCGGGTAAGCGTCGCTGACGGCTTTGACGGCGACCAGACGAGACGCGCCGCCTTGCGCCGACGGTGCCCGCGCCATGCTGGGAAAACTGGCACTGAGCGCCACGCGCAAGCCCAAAGAACGCGCCTGCGCAGCAAATGATGCAGGCGCTGGTTGGTCACTGGCGACCACCGCATCGCCGCCGAGCAGCTGGTGGGCGTTGCGTGTCAACCCGCTGTCCAACCGATCGGCGAAGAAGCCGACAGCCGTCAATGCGGCCACTGCCAACGTGACCGCCACCACCAGCAGCCGCAATTCACCGGCGCGAAAGTCCCGCGCCAACTGCCGCCACGCCATGCGCCACAAAGAAGCCTGTTGAGGAACCGTGAGCGGGGCGGAAGGGGTGAAAGGGGCTGTCATCAGTTCACCTTACATGACCGGCTGATGGCCAGCCAATAAACAGGCCTGGTTTTGCATGATGTCGTCGAACACCGCGCTGACCCGCTGTTGCACCACCGGGTCCATGGTGATGCGCCGGCCCCACTCACGGGCGGTTTCGCCGGGCCATTTGTTGGTGGCGTCCAT
>JANXMO010000497.1 GCA_025354615.1 Burkholderiales bacterium
ACGCCGAAAAGCTCCGCGTCACGGGCAACAAGGCGACCGACAAGGTGTACTACCGTCACTCGGGTTACCCGGGCGGCATCTACGCCACCAAGTTCAAGGACATGCAAGCCAAGCACCCGGGCCGCGCCCTGGAAAAGGCCGTCAAGGGCATGTTGCCAAAGGGCCCGCTGGGCTACGCCATGGTGAAAAAGCTGAAGGTCTATGCCGGTGAAACTCACCCGCACGCCGCGCAGCTGCCCAAGGGCCCGTTGGGCTACGCGATGATCAAGAAACTGAAGGTGTATGCCGGTGTCACGCATCCACACACCGCCCAGCAGCCCAAAGTGCTGGAACTCTGAAGGGATTGGTGATGATTGGAAATTGGAATTACGGCACCGGCCGGCGCAAGTCATCGGTGGCCCGCGTGTTCATCAAAAAAGGCACCGGGCAAATTGTGGTCAACGGCAAGCCGGTTGACGAATATTTTGGCCGGCAGACGTCGATCATGGTTGTCAAACAGCCATTGATGTTGACGTCGAACGACGCGGCTTTCGACATCAAGGTCAACGTTCATGGGGGTGGTGAATCCGGTCAGGCCGGCGCGGTTCGCCACGGCATCACCCGCGCATTGATTGACTATGACGAAACGCTGAAGCCGCCACTCAAGCACGCCGGCTTCGTGACGCGTGATGCACGCGAGGTCGAGCGCAAGAAAGTGGGTTTGCACGGCGCTCGCCGTCGCAAGCAGTTCAGCAAGCGCTAACTCATCCACTGTTTGGTTGTTGGCGCACAAACGCGCGTGCCAGCAACCAAATACTTTCCAAGCGCTTCCAGCACGCCCGGTACGATGCGTTGGAAACTTTTGCGTCGCCGCTTGTCCGTCAGCGCTCCGCGCATGATCGTGCGCAGTCATTTGCCCTGGCCGTTGCGTTGGGTGGTGGCTGCCTTGACACTCGGATTTTCCGCCGCATTGGCGTTGTGGGCGTTTGAGCTGGGTAAAAGCATTGCCGGCCTCGACCGCGATGCCAAGGTCGAATTGGCGCAATTGCGCGTTCAAGTGGCGCAACTCAACCGTGAGCACGGGCAAGCCTTGTCGGTTGCCAATACGGCAGACAGTTTGCTGAAGGCAGAACGTGCGGCGCAGTCAAAACTGGCACTGCAGATAAAGCAGGTTGAGGCGGAAAATCTGGTGCTCAAAAGAGACCTGGGTTTTTTCGAGCGCTTGCTTCCTGCCGGCGCTGGCCAAGAGCTCAGCATCCGCAGCCTGCTTGCAGAACCGGTGGCAACCGGTATGACGCGTTTCCAGGTGCTGCTGATGCAGCCTGGCAAAGCATCGCCGGAATTTAGTGGACGATATGACATCACGCTGACGGGAACGCTGGACGGCAAACCATGGAGCACCCAGGCGGCAGGCGGGCCAAGGCCGTTGCTCGTCAAGCAATATTTGCGGTTGGAGGGCACGGTGGACCACCCCGCGCAGGCCGTGGTAAAAACAATTCAAGTCAGGGTCATGGACGCGGTGGGCGCTATCAGAGCAACTCAGACGGCAAAAATTTGATTCTGGAGACCAAGTTATGTTCGTCAAGAAAAAGCAGCCCCCTATTCGAACGCTGATTGGCGAAGGGACAGTCATCCAAGGCGAACTGCGGTTTGCCGATGGTTTGCGCATCGACGGCGAGGTGCAGGGCGATGTAATCGCCCAGGGCGAGCAGCCCAGCATCTTGGTTATCAGCGAAAAAGCCCGCGTGACCGGTAAGGTCAAAGCCGGTCACGTCATCATCAATGGCTGCGTCGAAGGGCCGGTGCATTCCGACGAATTGCTGGAATTGCAGCCGAAAGCGTGTATTGTGGGCGACGTGCGTTACGAAGCGCTTGAAAT
>JANXMO010000512.1 GCA_025354615.1 Burkholderiales bacterium
GCCCGCCCAAGCCGGCGATGCACTGGGCAAAGAGCCGCCGCGCATGCCCCAGATGCCGGGCTACCACCTGGTTCGGGCCGACCGCGCCGGCATCACCATGGTGAACATCGGTGTCGGCCCGGCCAATGCCAAGAATATTACCGACCATATTGCGGTGTTGCGCCCGCACGCCTGGATCATGCTGGGCCACTGCGCGGGCCTGCGTAACACCCAAGCGCTGGGCGACTATGTGCTGGCGCACGGTTACGTGCGCGAAGACCATGTGCTGGATGAAGAGCTCCCGTTGTGGGTGCCAATACCGCCATTGGCCGAGGTGCAAGTGGCACTGGAAGCCGCGGTGGCCGACGTGACGCAGCTGCAAGGCTATGCCCTGAAACACATCATGCGCACCGGCACCGTGGCCAGCACTGACAACCGCAACTGGGAGCTGCTGCCATCGCGCAATGTCGCCACCACGCCCGAGCGCCGCTTCAGCCAAAGCCGGGCCATTGCGCTCGACATGGAAAGTGCCACGATTGCTGCGAATGGTTTCCGCTTCCGCGTGCCCTACGGTACCTTGCTGTGCGTGAGCGACAAGCCGCTGCACGGTGAACTCAAATTGCCTGGCATGGCCAACACGTTCTACCGTGAAAGAGTCGACCAGCACTTGCGTATCGGCATCCGTGCCATTGAGCTACTACGCCAGCAGGGCGTTGAACAACTGCACAGCCGAAAGCTGCGCAGCTTCACGGAGGTGGCTTTTCAGTAAGCCACGTCAAAGCGGCGTGACAAAATCATGCTCTTCTTCAACAGCCAATGGATGAACACCATGTACCGCTGTTTACAGCTTGGCAGACGCGCAGCTGCTGCAGTTTGCGTCATGGCCGGCGCTGCGTATGCCGTGCCGGCCAGTGCCCAACTGGTCCGCAATTTTCCTGAAACGGCGCTGCGTGGGGCCATTGTTTTTGTTCAGCCACCCGACATCACGCTCAATGGCCAAGAGGCTCGGCTGGCACCCGGTGCCCGGGTGCGCGGGCAAGACAACATGGTGCAGCTCAGCGGTGCTTTGGCCGGTTCGAAATGGATCGTTCATTACACCGTCGATCTGCAAGGTCAGGTGCGTGATGTGTGGCTGTTGCGCCCCGAGGAAATCGCGGCAACATTCTGGCCCCGAACGCCAGCCGAAGCGCAGCGCTGGGCCTTCGATGCAGCCACCCAGACCTGGAGCCGGCCATGAACGCCCCGGTCGTCGCGAAGCAAAAAAAGGTCTTCATCAAGACCTTTGGTTGCCAGATGAACGAATATGACTCCGACAAAATGGTCGACGTGCTGCAAGCCGCACAAGGCTATGAAGCCACCACCGATGTCGAGCAGGCAGACCTGATTTTGTTCAACACCTGTTCCGTGCGAGAGAAAGCGCAGGAAAAGGTGTTCAGTGACCTGGGCCGCGTCAAGCATCTAAAGGCGCGTGGGGTTTTGATCGGCGTGGGCGGTTGTGTTGCCAGCCAGGAAGGCGCCGCCATCATCGAGCGGGCCCCGTACGTTGACGTGGTGTTCGGCCCGCAGACGCTTCACCGCCTGCCCGAGTTGTTGGCACAGCGTGCGCTTCAGCAACGTCCGCAGGTTGACATCACGTTTCCGGAAATCGAAAAATTTGACCATCTGCCTCCTGCGCGGACTGAAGGCGCCAGCGCCTTTGTCTCCATCATGGAAGGCTGTTCCAAATATTGCAGCTACTGCGTGGTGCCCTACACCCGGGGCGAGGAAGTGTCGCGGCCGTTTGACGATGTGTTGCGAGAAGTGGCGCATTTGGCCGGCCGGGGTGTCAAGGAAGTGACCTTGCTCGGGCAAAACGTCAACGGCTACCGCGGTGCCATGGGAGCGCCCGCATCTGCAGACATTGCCGACTTTGCGTTGTTGATCGAAGCGGTTGCCCAAATTGCCGGCATTGAACGCATTCGCTACACCACCAGCCACCCGAACGAGTTCAACCAGCGACTGATTGAGGTCTATGCACGTGTTCCGCAGCTGGTAAACCACGTGCACCTGCCGGTGCAGCATGGGAGTGATCGGATCCTGATGGCGATGAAGCGGGGCTACACCGCCATGGAGTTCAAGAGCACGGTCCGAAAGCTGCGTGCCGTGCGGCCTGGCGTGCGCATTTCCAGTGATTTCATTGTTGGATTCCCGGGTGAAACCGAGGCTGATTTTGAGAAGCTGATGGCACTTGTTGAAGACGTCGAATTCGATTTCAGTTTCAGTTTCGTTTTCAGCCCGCGTCCTGGAACACCGGCTGCCGCGCTGGCGGATGACACGCCGCCCGAAGTCAAACTGAAACGCCTGCAACGCTTGCAAGCCGTTCTGGAAGCCAGCGGACGGCGCATTGGCGACTCGCTGGTCGGCACCTCGCAACGCATATTGGTTGAAGGGCCTTCACGCAAGGATTCGTCTGAGTTGATGGGGCGCACCGAGTGCAATCGCGTCGTCAATTTCAAAGGGCCGTTGCATTTGGTGGGCCAGATGACCGATGTGATGATCAGTGCCGCTTGGTCCCATACATTGCGGGCGGATGGTGGGACAGCAGCCGTTTCAGCAACGGTCTAAAGCCGATATTTGTAACCGGCTCAGCGGCTCATCAAGCGCTGCGCCACCAACACACCACTGCGCAGGCCAACACCATCGCGCCATAAGTCGCCATTTTGCCGTCGTGGCCTGATATGACCAGCCCGGCGACGAGCACCAGTGCCGACAGCACACAGGCCCACCCCATCGTACGGCCCAACGCCATCGGCCTCGTGTTTTTCCAACCCAGCAAATTTGCCAGCAACGGTACGGTGACGCCTACGAAAACTGCTGGCGCGAAAAAATCAATGCCATGGAGCATCAGCATCAGCGCATTCAAGAAGCAGCACTCCAGACGATTTGCACCATGTTGATTTTACAATTGCGACATGAGCGTCTTCGCATTGGGGCTGAACCACACGACCGCACCGCTCGATTTGCGCGGCCGTTTTGCCGTCAGTCCGCAGGCCGTTGGGCCATTGTTGCGCGCGCTGCATGAACGCTTGCAGCGAGCCGGTGAACTGGCGATTGTTTCGACCTGCAACCGCACCGAGCTGTACGTGGGTGCCGACAACGCCCTGGTAGCCCCCGCAGTCGATTGGTTGGCAGGCATTGGCGGGGTTTCCAGCCAGGCTCTTCGAGACCATGCTTATGTGCTGGAAGACGGTGCAGCCGCGCGGCATGCCTTTCGGGTGGCAAGCGGGCTGGATTCGATGGTGTTGGGTGAGCCACAGATTCTGGGCCAACTCAAACAGGCCGTTCGTGATGCTGACCTGGCGGGCACGCTGGGCACCACTTTGCATCAAATGTTTCAACGTTCTTTTGCGGTAGCGAAAGAGGTGCGCTCGTCTACCGAGATCGGCACCCACTCCATCAGCATGGCAGCGGCGGCTGTGCGTTTGGCTTCGCAGTTGTTTGAAGACCTGCGTGAAACGCGGGTGCTGTTGGTTGGGGCGGGTGAAATGATGGAACTGGTGGCCACGCATTTCGCGGCGCGCCAACCCCAACTGCTGGTTGTGGCCAACCGAACGCTTGAAAAAGGCGAAGCCTTGGCCGTCCGTTTCAACGGCCAGGCCATGCGTTTGGCGGATCTGCCTCAGCGCTTGGCTGAATTTGATATCGTGATTTGCTGTACGGCCAGCACCTTGCCGTTGGTGGGCTTGGGCGCTGTCGAGCGTGCGTTGAAAACACGCAAGCGTCGGCCGATGTTCATGCTGGATCTGGCCGTACCGCGTGACATTGAACCGGAAGTGGCCCAACTTTCCGATGTCTACCTCTACACGGTCGATGACCTTTCAGCGCTGGTTCAAACCGCTGGTGCCAAACGCTATGCGGCGGTGCACCAAGCCGAAGCCATCATCGAAAACGGTGTGCAGGACTTTGTGCATTGGCTGCACCGCCGCAGCACGGTGCCGCTGCTGCAATCATTGAACACGCAGGTGGACGAGTGGCGTGGCGCTGAAATCGCGCGGGCGCGCAAGTTGCTGGCGCGTGGTGAGCCGGTTGACACGGTGCTGGACGCGCTGTCGCGAGGCGTTGCGCAAAAAATCTTGCACGGCACTTTGATCGAGTTGCGTGAAGCCGGCCCGGACCAACGTGCGGCGCTGCAAAGCATGGTGTCTCGCCTGTTCCTGCGCCAGGCTGCTGACGTGCCGGGCCTGGACACAGCCGCCAGCGGCTCTTCCTTGTAGCGCCGCTGTCTTTTGAAAAGCCGATGCGCCAGGGGCGCGATCGGTTTCCGCGGCCCGCCACCTGGGTTGTCATCCACCCGTTGATTCTTTCTCTTGCACCTCAATGAAAGCTTCGCTGCGCCATCAATTTGAGCGCCTTGCCCTGCGTCTGCACGAGCTGGACGCGACGCTGGCCGAATCCTCCGTCAGCGCTGACATGCAACGCTGGCGTGCCTTGGCCAAAGAGCAAGCCGAAGTGGCCGGCCTGGTGGCGCGCTACCAACTTTTCTTGCAGCGCGAAAGCGATGCCGAGGCGGCCAACCAGCTGCTGGCCGACCCCGCCGTAGAGCCCGATATGGCGACCATGGCACGAGAGGAAATTGCTGCAGCGCAAGCCGAAATGCAGGTGTTGCAAGCGGAATTGCACCTCGCGTTGCTGCCGCGTGATGCTGATGACGAGCGGCACGCCTTCGTTGAAATACGCGCGGGCACCGGTGGTGAAGAGTCAGCACTGTTTGCCTCCGAGTTGGCGCGCATGTACCTGCGTCACGCCGAGCGGCAAGGCTGGCGTGCGGAAATCATGTCGCAGAGCTTGTCCGATCTGGGCGGCTACAAGGAACTCGTCTTGCGCTTGGAAGGCGATGCGGTTTATGGCCGGATGAAATTCGAATCGGGTGGTCATCGGGTTCAACGCGTGCCAGCCACCGAAACCCAGGGGCGGATTCACACCAGCGCCTGCACGGTGGCGGTTCTCGCCGAACCCGAAGCGACGCAGGACATTCAGCTCAACCCGGCTGACTTGCGTATCGACACTTTCCGCGCCAGCGGCGCCGGTGGCCAGCACATCAACAAGACCGACAGCGCGATTCGCGTCACGCATTTGCCAACCGGCATCGTCGCGGAATGCCAGGATGACCGCTCGCAACACCGCAACAAAGCCAAAGCCCTGGCCGTGTTGGCAGCGCGCATCCGCGACAAAGAACGCAATGAACGCAATGCGCGAGAGGCAGCCACCCGCAAGGGCTTGATTGGCAGCGGCGACCGCAGCGATCGCATTCGTACCTACAACTTTCCGCAAGGCCGGTTGACCGACCACCGCATCAACTTGACCCTTTACAAATTACAAGCTGTCTTGGACGGTGATTTGGCAGACGTGACAAGCGCCCTGCAGGCCGCACGGTCGGCTGAACAACTGGCCGCACTTGAAAGCGGTATCGCGTGACCACTGTTCAGCAGGCGCTGCGCGAAGCGAAAGCCCATGGAGTTGATGCGCTCGATGCGCAGTGCTTGCTCGCGCATCAGCTGGTCTGTTCACGTGAATGGCTGCTGGCGCGTGGTGACATGGCGTTGACGGCGCCACAGCAGGCGTTCTTTCGCGCCGGCGTGGCGCGTCGTGCAGCCGGCGAGCCGCTTGCCTATTTGCTGGGCGAAAAAGAATTTCATGGCTTGATGCTGAGCGTGGACGCCCGCGTGCTCGTGCCACGGCCTGATACCGAAACGCTGGTGGATTGGGCGCTGGAGATTTTGAAAGACGAATGGGAGGGTGTTGTCACCGCTGCAGAAGTGGTGGATTTGGGCACCGGCAGCGGTGCCATCGCCTTGGCGCTCAAACACGCTCAGCCTCGTCTGAGGATGACAGCGGTCGACGCCAGCGCCCCGGCGCTGGACGTGGCATGTCGCAACGCCGCGCAGCTGCGCCTGAACATCCAACTGCTCGCGGGCAACTGGTGGGCACCGCTTAAAGGCCGGCGCTTTCATCTGGCCGTCAGTAACCCGCCTTACATCGCTGATGACGATCCGCATCTGGCGGCGCTGTCGCACGAACCGCAAAACGCATTGCGTGCTGGCGTTGACGGGTTGCGTGATTTGCAATGCATTGTTTCGCAGGCGCCGCATCACTTGGTGCCGGGTGGTTGGCTGTTGCTGGAGCATGGCTGGCGGCAGGCCGATGACGTGTCAACACTGCTGCGTGACCACGGCTTTCACGGCATTCAAACCCGGCACGATTTGGGGCAGAACCCCCGCTGCACTGCCGGGCAATACGGTTTGAACGCACGTGACATGTCTTCTGCTTGAATCAGTCTGCAAACAAGTGCACTGACTTCGATCATTTCTTTGTCCGCAAACCAGCGCTGCGCGCTATGCTGAAATTGTTCCAGGGCTTGAGGAGGGCATCATGCAAAAGGCACGCGGAATGGTGGCCTGTGCGGCGTTGTGGTGCAGCATTGCATTTCAACCGGCGGCAGCTGTCGAAGGAAGCGGTTTGAAGGCGGTTTCCCAGCGTTTTCAGCCTCAATTGCAGGGCTTGTTTTGGGTTGACAGCCCGCTTACGGGCTCGTCTGCCACTTTGTCGGGTGGCGCTGCAGCCCGGCTGCGCAATTGGGCGCTGGTGGCCAACTACTACTTTTCCATGCAATTACCGGCTGCGCCGGCCAATGGTTTTCGTGTCACCGGCGGTTTTGTCTCAAGTGGCCGCGCTTCGTTCACGGCACTGGGTTCAATCGGTTTGCAGCAGCCGTCGTCTTATGGTCTCGGTCTGCAGAGCCGCCGCAGTGCGGCGGAATTTGAATGGCCCCCTTTGTCGGTTGATGACAGCGGCCTCGACAGCACCGGCGCAGCAACTTATGTGGGGCTGGGTTACAGCAGCAGTGACGTCAAAAGCGGTTGGGGTTTCAGTGCGGATTTGGGGCTATTGGCACTGAACTCACATGCCAGTGTGAAACTGGGCCGCGCTTCCACTGTTATCGGTGCCCAAAACCTCGACGATGTGCTGCGCGAGTTGCGCCTGTCACCCATGTTGCGCGTCGGTGTTTCCTATTCGTTTTAATGCTCATCGGATGTGAGAAACCAAAGCCCAGCTGCACGATGGGTTTTATATTGCCAACAAGCGACTCTTGCTGCTGTTTCCATTTATAAACAAAGGTTCTTCTATTGATTTCCCAGGAACCAACCATGAATGACGTTCAAAAAAGAATCGACGACCTTGTGAAATCCCACAAGGTTGTGCTGTTCATGAAAGGCACATCACAGTTCCCTATGTGTGGTTTTTCAGGCCGCGCCATACAGCTGCTCAAGTCCTGCGGCGTCAAAGACGTGACCACTGTCAACGTGCTTGAAGACGACGAGGTCAGGCAAGGCATCAAAGATTACGCGCAATGGCCGACCATCCCTCAGCTGTATGTCAATGGCGAGTTCGTTGGCGGCTCTGACATCCTCGTTGAAATGCATGAAGCAGGCGAGTTGCAAACGCTGCTGGCGCGCTGAGCGTGGCGGATGTCACACGCATCGTCGTCGGTGTGACAGGCGCGAGTGGCGCCGTTTATGCGGTTCGAATGCTGCAACGCTTGCGTCTTGCAAACTGTGAAACGCATCTTGTGGTCAGCCCTGCGGGGCTGCTGAATATCCACCATGAAACAGGCCTTGACCGACGGGGTGTCGAAGCCTTGGCGAATCAGGCCTACAACCCGGCGGATATCGGCGCTGCCATTGCCAGCGGATCATTTGAAACCGCAGCCATGGTGGTGGTGCCATGTTCCGTGAAAACACTCGCTGCCGTGGCGCATGGTTTTTGTGACAACTTGCTCAGCCGCGCCGCCGACGTAACGCTGAAAGAACGACGCCGGCTCGTGTTGATGGTGCGGGAAACGCCATTCAATTTGGCCCATTTGCGCAACATGACGGCGGTCACCGAGATGGGCGGCGTGATCTTTCCGCCTTTGCCGGCTTTCTACCATCGCCCGCAAAGTATTCAAGAATTGGTCGATGAAACCGTGGAGCGTGTGGTGTCGCTGTTGGGTGTGAAAGCAGGCCCGCGTCAATGGGTTGGCTTATAAGAGGCAACCGTCGGCACAAACGAAGGAGGGTGGGCGGTGACCGCCCTGTCTCGTCATGCGGGTTTGAATTCCCATTGACGGCGCGCACCGAACACCAGGTTGGGGTACTCCGCACGTCCGCGGCTGCCGTTGTAGCGGCCCAGTGCCAAAAATAGATCGCCCTGCTCGACATTCAGGTAGTGCCGCAAGATCACGCAGCCAAATCGCAAATTGGTTTGCATGTGGAAAAGCCGGCTGGCGTCCCCATCGCCAATCAGGCGGGCCCAAAACGGCATGACTTGCATATAGCCGCGCGCTCCTGCTGAACTCACCGCATATTTGCGGAACCCGCTTTCCACCTGGATCAGCCCCAACACCAGCGACGGCTCCAGTCCCTTGCGTTTGCTCTCGTACCAAACAGCTTCCAGAAAATCGATGCGGGTGATGTGTTCCGCCTGGCGCCGCTTCAATTTCTCGCTCATGGCGCCCAGCCAGCGTAGGTAAGCCAGGCGTTGGTCCATGTTGTCAAAAGCCGGTTTGGGCGGTGCACTGTCGGAGATGGCGGCTGACAAGGCCGATCGCACCACGTAAGCGAGCGGCTCTTCCATCTGGGCACCAGCCAGCGCACGCGGTGCAATGCCAAACGTGGCCAGGCCCACTCCCCAGGTCAAACCAGCGCCTAACAAGACGCGGCGGCCCCGATCAGGTTGCAAGAAGGTTTTTGACAGAGCCGTCAATTTTCGACATAAGCCAGCGCGTGGCTTCGTCAAGGGAAACCACCGTTGCTTGCAGGTCACGTCTGCCCTGGTATTCAACTTGACCTTGTTTCAACCCGCGGTCTGACAGGACCAGACGATGCGGTATGCCAACCAATTCCCAATCGGCAAACATGGCTCCGGGGCGTTCACCTCTGTCATCCAGCATCACCTCAACACCATGGCGCTCCAGCTCATCGTGCAACTGGTCAGCGGCTGCTTTAACGGCTGCAGACCGTTCATAGCCAATCGGGCACAGCACGACTCGAAACGGTGCCAGTGCATCAGGCCAGATGATCCCCCGCTCGTCATGATTTTGCTCAATCGCCGCACCAAGCAGCCGCGTGACGCCGATGCCGTAACAACCCATTTGCAGCAATTGCGGCTTGCCGTTTTCATCCAAAAACGTGGCTTGCATGTCTTCGCTGTAGCGCGAACCCAGTAAAAAGACATGCCCGACTTCAATGCCGCGCTGGATGGACAACACGCCGCATCCATCAGGCGACGGATCGCCGGCCACCACATTGCGTAGGTCGGCGACCAGATCGGGTTCCGGCAAATCACGGCCCCAATTGACGCCGGTAAGGTGATGGTCGATCAGGTTGGCGCCACACACAAAGTCGCTCATGTTCGCCACGGTGCGGTCTGCAATCACCTTGACTGATTTGGCAAGCCCTACCGGCCCCAGGTAGCCTGGCGGACCATCAAAGTGGGCTTTGATTTCATCGGCTGTTGCAAAACGGTACCCCACGCTCAATTCAGCAAGCTTGCCGACTTTGATTTCATTCAGCGTGTGATCGCCTCGCAGCAACAACAGCCACAGGGTGCTGGCTTCTTGCTTTCCAGATACTTCTGGCGTTTGCGTCGCGAGAACCAGCGACTTAACCGTCATTTGCAGGGGAATGCCCAACGCATGGGCAACTGAATCACACGTGGTCAAGCCCACTGTCAATATTTTGGAAAGCGGCTGTGTAGGCGCTGCCCTGCCACCAGGGGGCGACATCGCTTCAGCCAGCTCGATATTCGCCGCGTAGTCGGATTGGGGGCAGTAGACAATCGCGTCTTCACCGGTATCGGCAATCACCTGAAATTCGTGCGACCTTGTTCCGCCAATCGCACCCGTATCAGCTGCAACCGCACGGAACGTCAACGCCATGCGCTGAAAAATACGCACGTAAGCGGCGTACATCGCATCGTAACTGACGCCAGCGGCAGCAATATCACGGTCAAACGAGTAAGCGTCCTTCATCGTAAATTCACGCCCCCGCATGACGCCGAAGCGGGGCCGACGTTCGTCACGGAACTTGGTTTGAATATGAAAGAAATTTTTAGGCAATGACCGGTAACTGCGCAGTTCTTGACGCGCAATGTCGGTGATCACTTCTTCGCTGGTGGGCTGAATCACAAAATCACGGTCATGCCGGTCTTTGAGACGCAACAGTTCCGCACCGTATTTTTGAAACCGCCCCGTTTCCCGCCATAGTTCGGCCGGCTGAACCACCGGCATCAGCAATTCGATAGCGCCTGCGCGGTTCATCTCGTCCCGAATAATGGCTTCAACTTTGCGGATCACACGCAAGCCTATCGGCATGTAGCTGTAAATACCGGCGCCCAACCGCTTGATAAAACCGCCTCGCAGCATCAATTGATGACTGACAACTTCAGCGTCAGCGGGCGCTTCCTTGAAGGTCGAGATAAAAAACTGACTGGCTTTCATTGGCCGCAAGGAAGTTGAAAGGGGGAGGAAATCGTAAAACCCAGCGGCTGCTACACAGCCCAAACCTCGGGAAAACACGGAAATTTGATGATCCGGGAAACCCACAGAGGTTGCCACGTCATGGCAGTGCAATAATCGTTTGAACGAGAATTACGGGGGTTGATTATGCTCGACCGTGAAGGGTTCAGGCCCAACGTCGGCATTGTCCTGCTGAACCACAAAAACCAAGTTTTTTGGGGCAAACGGTTGCGTACCCATTCTTGGCAATTTCCTCAAGGTGGCATTAAATACGGCGAAACGCCAGAGCAGGCGATGTTCCGTGAACTTCACGAGGAAGTTGGGTTGATGCCTGAGCACGTGCGCGTCATTGCACGCACACGTGACTGGCTGCGTTATGAAGTGCCGGATCATTTCATCCGGCGCGACGCCCGGGGCCATTACCGAGGACAAAAGCAAATCTGGTTTCTTTTGCAGTTGACAGGCCGTGACAGCGACATGAACTTGCGCGCCACCGACCACCCGGAATTTGATGCCTGGCGGTGGAATGAATACTGGATTCCACTGGAAGTGGTGATTGAGTTCAAACGTGACGTTTACCACATGGCATTGACGGAGCTGTCACGGTTTCTCCCTCGGCAAGGGTCACAAACCCGTTATCTGCGCGCCAATATGCGGTCACCTGACCTGTATTTTTCAACCGGTGATGAACAGGAGCTTCACCAGAAGCTGCCGCAAGATGTGCCGTTAGACACGAAATGTTCTTGATGCGCAAGCTTGGCTGTCAAGACGTTGACAGCACAAGATTGTCGCGATGAATCATTTCAGGCTCGCCGGTAAAACCTAGCAAGCGCTCAAAATCACTTGACGGTTTTCGAGCAATCAAACGCGCCTCACTGCTCGCGTAATTTGCCAGCCCACGTGCGACTTCTACGCCGGCAGGGTTGCAAACGGCCACGATGTCGCCACGATGAAAATCACCTTCCACAGCCAGTACTCCGATCGGCAGCAGGCTTTTATTTTCAAGGGTCAATTTTTCCGCTGCTCCATCGTCAATGAGCAATGACCCACGCAATTGCAAATGGTTCGCCATCCATTGCTTGCGTGCAGCCAGCTTGGGTGTTGATGCCAGTAAAGCGGTGCCAATCGATTCGCCCTCGCTCAGTCTCACCAGCACGTCTTTTTCCTTGCCTGACGCAATGATCGTGCTGGCGCCGCTGCGTGCAGCGCGTTTGGCCGCAAGAATTTTGGTCAACATGCCACCGCGGCCGAGAGGGCTGCCCGCGCCGCCCGCCATGCATTCGAGTTCCGGCGCGCCGGCTTTTGCTTGATGGACGAATTGCGCGCTTGCATCGTGGCGCGGGTCGGCTGAGAAAAGGCCGCGTTGGTCGGTCAAGATCACGAGAACATCGGCTTCAATCAGGTTGGCGACCAACGCAGCCAAGGTGTCGTTGTCACCAAACTTGATTTCATCGTTGACGACCGTGTCGTTTTCATTGATGACTGGCACAACTTTCAGGCGCATCAAAGTCAGCAAAGTCGAGCGCGCATTCAAATAACGTTCTCGATCGGCCAAATCAGCGTGGGTCAACAGCACCTGGGCACTGACGATGCCATTTTTCCTCAGCTCAGTTTCATAAATTTGGGCCAGTCCCATTTGACCGACCGCCGCGGCCGCCTGCAGTTCGTGTATTTCCCTGGGCCGGGTAGGCCAACCAAGGCGCTTCATGCCTTCGGCAATCGCGCCACTGGAAACCATGATCAGCTCACGCCCTTGAGCCGCAAGCGCTGCGATCTGCCGGCACCAAGCGCCTACCGCCACAGCGTCCACACCTCGGCCTTCGTTGGTTACCAAGCTCGAACCTACTTTGACGACAATGCGCCGCGCGTTTTGCAGCACCATCTTGTTCAAAGCCCCGGTTGAGCGAGCCCATCGAAACGCGGGTCCGGATCTGGTTGAACCGTATTTTTCAACTTGGCCACATGTTCATAAATGGCCCTCACCAAAGGCTCACAGCCTTCACGCGTAAGCGCTGAAATCTGAAAAACAGGTTGCGTCCATTTAAAACGTTTGACGAATGCCTTGACACAACGGTCTTGTTCTTCAAGAGGCACCATGTCCAGCTTGTTCAACACCAGCCAGCGGGGTTTGTCATGCAGCGCTGCGTCGTATTTTTTCAGCTCGCGCACGATGGCTTTGGCTTGAGCGACCGGGTCAATCGCTTCGTCGAAAGGCGCTATATCCACCACGTGCAGCAACAAATGGGTTCGCTGCAAGTGCCGCAAAAACAAGTGGCCCAGTCCAGCACCCTCACTGGCGCCTTCGATCAATCCGGGAATATCGGCAACGACGAAGCTTTGCTCGGGTGCAACCCGGACAACACCCAAATTGGGATGCAAAGTGGTGAAAGGATAGTCAGCAATCTTCGGTCGGGCGTTTGAAATGGCCGTGATCAAAGTGGATTTACCTGCGTTGGGCATGCCGAGCAAACCGACGTCAGCCAGAACACGAAGTTCCAATTTAAGCTTGAACTGTTGACCTGGCCAGCCAGGTGTTTTTTGCCGCGGTGCGCGGTTGGTACTTGTTTTGAAGTGCAAATTACCAAAACCGCCATCGCCGCCACGCGCCAACAAAACCCGCTCATCGGGAACCAGTAACTCAGCCATGAGCTCATCGGTTTCAGCATTGCGGATGATGGTTCCCACCGGCATGCGCAAAACGATGTCTTGAGCTGCTGCGCCGTACTGGTCTGAGCCGCGACCGGCTTCGCCATTGCGTGCTTCGTGTCGCCGTGCATAGCGGAAGTCGATCAACGTATTCAAGTTGCGGTCACCGACCGCCCACACGCTGCCGCCTCGGCCACCATCCCCTCCATTGGGGCCGCCAAAAGGAATAAATTTCTCGCGCCTGAAGCTCATGCAACCGGCACCGCCATTGCCCGCGATGATGTCGATGGTGGCTTCGTCAACAAATTTCATAAGACAACAAAAGCAACGCTGGCATTAGATTGATCGGCAACGTGTCAAATTGACATCGCCCAAAAAACAAGCCCCGGGCAAACCGGGGCTCAAACAGGACACTGGTATGAAGCTGCTTGTTTCAGGCGGCTTTCACGTTCACAGTGGAACGATTTCGAGGGCCTTTGACTGAAAAGTAAACTTCACCTTCAATCAACGCAAAAAGCGTGTGGTCGCGTCCCATTCCAACATTGGTGCCTGGATGAAACCGGGTCCCTCGTTGACGAACGATGATGGCGCCAGCTGAAATCGACTGCCCGCCATACGCTTTCACGCCCAACATTTTGGGCTGCGAATCGCGACCGTTGCGGGTTGATCCCCCGCCTTTTTTCTGTGCCATGGTTCAGTTCCTTCTATGAGAAGCGGCGCTTTACTGAGTTTACTCAGACTACCCAGACCACTCAGGCGCTGACCGCGCCGATTTGAATTTCTGTGAAATTTTGACGGTGGCCTTGGCGCTTTTGGTAGTGCTTACGCCGGCGCATTTTAAAAATGCGCACTTTGTCGTGACGCCCATGGGACAACACTGTTGCTGTAACGCGCGCACCGGCAACCAAGGGAGTCCCAACCGTCAGGTCTGCACCGTTACCAACGGCCAACACCTCCTCGATTGTGATCTCTTGGCCAACGTCCGCAGCAATCTGTTCTATTTTGAGTTTTTCACCGGTCGCAACTTTGTATTGCTTTCCGCCGGTTTTTATGACCGCGTACATATCAGCCCTTTCAATGAGACGTATCAAGCATCAAAGCGATGGCTCGAAGCTCCCAGTTGAAGTCCGCCTTGTCCCACCGCATTGTTCTCCGCTTGTCAAAAAGCGCAGCCCAAAATTATAGCTTGAACAATTACCAGGCTGTGGCGGGAACGAAGCCAACTGTTGTGTGCCGCGTTCGCTAGAAGGTCTTCTTATAATGAGTAAACATCTCCGGCCGTCTATGTGCTTGATATTTCCTTCGCCGTCGCCCAGCCTTTTCCTGCTGATTCACCGGCGGTGGCAGCCGCCGCGTTGATGGATGGCGAGATGAAGGAAGTGGACGCGGTCATTCGACTGCGACTGGCCTCAAGTGTGGCCTTGATTGACCAGATCTCGCACTACATCATTGGCGCTGGTGGCAAGCGTATCCGCCCTTTGCTGGTTTTGCTCTTTTCCAATGCGCTTGGCTTCAGAGGGGCTGAGCGGTTTGAAATGGCTGCAACGGTGGAGTTCATCCACACTGCCACTTTGTTGCACGACGATGTTGTCGACGAAAGCAGGTTGCGGCGGGGTTTGGAAACCGCCAACGCCTTGTTTGGAAATGCAGCAAGTGTGTTGGTCGGTGACTTTGTGTATTCGCGCGCCTTTCAAATGATGGTGTCGGTCAACCGCATGCGGGTTCTCGAAGTGCTCGCTGACGCAACCAACGTGATTGCCGAGGGTGAGGTGCTGCAGTTGATGAACATGCATGACCCGGATTTGGCGGTGGCGGATTATTTGCGCGTCATCCGTTTCAAAACGGCCAAGTTGTTTGAAGCCAGTGCCCGGCTGGGCGCTGTACTGGCTGAAGCATCGCCCCAGGTGGAAGAGGCCTGTGCCGACTACGGCCGTTCGCTCGGCACCGCATTTCAATTGATAGACGACGTACTGGACTATGAAGGCTCGACAGTTGAACTTGGCAAAAACGTAGGCGACGATTTGCGAGAGGGCAAACCCACGCTACCGTTGCTGCTGGCGATGGAACGCGGGTCTGCAAGTGAACGCAGTTTGATCCGCCACGCAATCGAGCAAGGCGAAGTTGCGCGCTTGCCTGAAATTGTTGAAATCGTCAAAGCAACCGGCGCGATTGGCGCCACCCGCGAAGCAGCCCGCACGGAAGCGGTGATTGCCGGGCAATGCCTTGATCTCTTACCTCCGTCGGCTTATCGGGAGGCTCTGTTAGAGTTGTGCACTCGGTCTGTTGAACGGTCTGCTTGAAGAGCAGGTTGTCCCCAGGCCGATTTTTTGGCGCTCATTTTGATGAGCACCATTTCGGGGTGTAGCTTAGCCTGGTAGAGCGCTACGTTCGGGACGTAGAGGCCGGAGGTTCGAATCCTCTCACCCCGACCACTTACGACAGCCACCGCCAATGAAATACCCTCACAGTGAGCCGGCGGAAGTGGCGCTGATTGGTCGTTTGTTGGCGTTGCATTCACAAGTCATTCACGCGCGCGAGTTATTGCCTTGTCGCGATTCACGATGTTGCGTTTTGATCAGCAGACAATTGCGCTGTCATGCACAGTCTTGATCTACAGGTGCTGCACACCGCTTGGCAATGGCGCCTTCAAGGCCACCGTGTCTGGCTGCTGACTGTGATGGAAACCTGGGGCTCGGCGCCACGCCAGCCCGGTGCATTGGCGGCCTTGCGAGCGGACGGACAGTTGGCCGGTTCCGTTTCTGGTGGCTGTGTTGAAGAAGATCTGATGGCGCGTGTTTGCCGCGGCGAGGGCGTTGAAACGCTCTCATTCGTGCGTTACGGTGTCAGCCCTGAAGAGGCGGCGCGTTTCGGCTTGCCGTGTGGCGGTGCGCTGCGGCTGCTACTCGAGCCGCTGGCGGATGTGGGTTGGATTGATGAGCTGTTGCGCTGCACTGCGCAACATGAGTTGGTCATGCGTTGCCTTGACCTGTCAACCGGCAAGGTAACACTGGAGGCAGGCGCACGCGGGCAGGCATTCATGTTCAATGACCAACACCTGCGCGCTGTGTTCGGCCCCCGCTGGCGCCTGCTTATTGTTGGTGCCGGTCAAATTTCACAAGCCGTGGCCGGCATGGCCTTGACGGTCGACTTCGGTGTGGTGTGCTGTGACCCGCGCGAAGAGTACCAAGCCAGCTGGAACGTGCCAGGCAGTGTTTTCAGCCCTGCCATGCCCGATGACGAGGCGGTCGCAATGACCCTGGACGCACACAGCGCCGTGTTGGCCTTGACCCATGACCCGCGGCTGGACGACATGGTGTTGCTGGAGGCACTGAAGTCGCCAGCCTTCTACATCGGCGCCTTGGGCTCGCGTGGCAATACCGAAAAACGGCGTGAGCGGCTTGCCCTGTTTGATTTGACGGCGGCTCAAATTGACCGGTTGCACGGGCCGGTCGGGCTGGACTTGGGCGGCAATACGCCAGGTGAAATGGCAGTGGCCATCGTGGCCGAACTCATCGCGGTGAAAAACGGCGTGATGTTGTCCCAAAAAAAAGCCGGGTCGTGGATGCCGGGCAGACATTCAAATTATGTGCCGGCGGAGTAGGCCGCCGGTGCGGTCCGTGTGTTGGGCTTTGGCCTGCGCATGCACGATGGCGGCCCCGACCCGTTTTGCGCAGGCGCAGCCGGCGGCGGCGCTGCTGGATGCCACGTTGCTCGAACCGGTGGTGGTGACGGGCTCGCTCAGTGCCCGCCGACTGGCTGATGCGCCGTATGCCACCGACGTGCTGGATGCCGAGACGATCAAAAACAGCGGCCCGATGGTCAATCTGTCGGAAGCGCTGGTTCGGGTGCCCGGCCTGAGCGTTGCTAACCGCAACAACTTTGCACAAGATTTGCAGATCAGCTCGCGTGGCTTTGGCGCACGGGCCGGTTTCGGTGTGCGTGGCATGCGTTTGTTCACCGACGGCATTCCCGCCACGATGCCGGACGGGCAGGGGCAGGTGTCCCATTTCGATCTGGCAGGCGCGCAACGCATCGAGGTGCTGCGAGGGCCCTTTTCGGCGCTGTACGGCGGCAGTTCAGGTGGTGTGATCGCGTTGTTCACCGCACCTGCCCGACAAGGCCGCATGGCCTTCGATGTGGACGCAGGCAGTTTTGGCTTGCGCCAGCAGCGTGTCAGTGCCGCCCTGCCGCTGGGCAACGGGTGGGACGCACAAGCGCAGTTCTCGCATCTGGTGTTTCAGGGGTTCCGTCCTCACTCGGAAGCCGTGAAAGACCTGGGCAATTTCCGGCTGGGGTGGCAGGGCGAACGTGACCGTATGGTGCTGACAGGCAGCGACCTCGTTCAGCAGGCGGAGGATCCGCTCGGCCTCACACGCGCTCAAATGTCGGCCAACGCGCGCCAGACGGCGCCTGAAGCGGTGCTCTACGACACCCGCAAGACGGCGCGCCAAACGCAGATCGGCGGCCGCTGGGAACACACATTCGACTTCGACACGGGCTTGGCTCAGAGCAGCGTGACCGCTTACCGCGGTAGCCGTGGCGTCACCCAGTGGCAAGCAATTCCCATCGCGGCGCAGACGCCCGCGGCCAGTGGCGGCGGCGTGGTTGACTTCGATCGCATCTACCAGGGTGTTGACGCCCGTTTGAGCTGGCACTGGGCGGCGGTGGACATCGTCACGGGCAGCACGTTGGAAACTCAGACCGACCAGCGCCAGGGCTTTGAAAACTTCAACGGCGTGCCGCCGAAGCTCGGCGTGACGGGTGCCTTGCGCCGCGATGAAACCGACACCGTTCAAACCCGCGATGTGTACGCGCAGGCCGAAATTCAACTGGCCAGCACTGTCAGCGCCACGCTGGGCGCCCGCAGCGGGCAGGTGCGGTATGGTGTTGACGACCGCTTTGTGGCCAACGGCAATGATTCAGGCGCCCTGCGCTTCAACTACACCACGCCGGTGGCGGGCTTGCGCTGGCGCCCAGCGGCCGGGTGGACTGTGTATGCCAGTGCAGCGCGCGGGTTTGAGTCGCCAACCCAAGTCGAGCTGGCTTACCCGCCTGCGGGCGGTGCCGGCTTCAACACGCTGTTGAAGCCGCAAACCAGCCGTCAGTTTGAAGCGGGCACACGCTGGAGCCATGCCGTCACGTCAGTTCAGGCCACGGTTTTTCACATTGACTCACAAAATGAAATCGGCGTGGCAACCAACAGCGGCGGGCGCGCCACGTATCAAAACGTTGGCGGCACGCGGCGTATGGGCGCCGAGCTGGGCGTGCAAGCCGCGCTTGCACCCGGCATCAAAGCGCAACTGGCGCTGACATGGCTGTCGGCCGTCTATCAAGACGCTTTTCGCACCTGTACCGCCACCCCCTGTTCAGCCAACGCCGTGGCTGGCAGCGCTGTCGTACCGGCGGGCAATGCGATTGCGGGCACCGCCAAAAGCAGTGTTTATGCCGAGCTCGCATGGCAACCCTGGCGCGGCCAGGCGGCCCAATTTGCGCTTGAAGCTCAAGGCCGGGCGCGCACGGCAGTAAATGACGTCAACAGTGATTTTGCCGCCGGCTGGGGTGAATTGGCATTGCGCGCCACCCAGCGCTGGCATTTGGATGGGCAAGGCGTCAGCCCCGCCACGGCGGCACAGGGGGACCGAGGCGCAGTGCTTGAGCTGCTGGCGCGTGTCGACAACTTGACCCAGCGGCGCCATGCCGGCAGCGTGATCGTCAACGACGGCAATGCGCGCTATTTCGAACCCGCCGCGCCCCGCAGCGCATTGCTGAGCGTGCGCTTGCGCTACGGTTGGTAAAGGAACGCCTCACCCATTGCTCATGGCCCGTACTTCTTCGATGGCCGTGATGCCCGCCAGCACTTTTTCAATGCCGTCCTGGCGCAGCGTGCGCATGCCTTCGGCCAGCGCAGTGGTTTGCAGCGCCTCGGCGCGAGCGCCGGTTTGCACCAGGTGCCGCAGCTCGCGCGAAATCACCATCAATTCGTGCAGGCCGGCGCGGCCTTTGAAGCCGGAGCCGTCACACTTCTTGCATCCCGTGCTGCAGTGCATCAGCAAGCGGCCGTTGGCGCCATGGCGTGTCACCCAGCCGGCCAACAGCTCGTCACGCACCGGTGCGCCAGTGGGCGAACCTGTTTTTTCGCTACCGGGTGCGTGCTCGAACGCATGCAAATAATCGTCCAGCAATTCGGTCGTTTCCTCATCGGTGGCCGGCCGTGATTCACGGCAGTTCGCACACAACCGGCGCACCAGTCGCTGGGCCAGCACTGCCAGCAGCGAGTCGGCGAAGTTGAATGGATCCATGCCCATGTCCAGCAGCCGCGTCACGGTTTCAGGGGCACTGTTGGTGTGCAGGGTGCTGAGCACCAGATGGCCTGTCAGGGATGCTTCGACCGCCATCTGCGCGGTTTCACCATCGCGGATTTCGCCGACCATGATGGCATCGGGGTCAGCCCGCAAAAAAGCGCGCAGCGCTTTGGCGAAAGTCCAGTCGATTTTCGCGTTGACCTGCACCTGGCGCAGGCCCGGCTGGGTGATTTCGATCGGGTCTTCCGCGGTCCAGATCTTGCGTTCAGGGACGTTGATGTGGGCCAGCGCCGAGTGCAGGGTAGTGGTTTTGCCGGAGCCGGTCGGGCCCACGCACAACACCATGCCGTAGGGCCGTTCAACGGCCTGCTTGAGCTGCGTCAGGTTGCGCTCAGACATGCCCAGCCGGTCCAGCGGCAGCGGCTTGGCGGACGCAAGTATGCGCATCACCACGTCTTCCAGCCCGCTGTTGGTCGGAATGCTGGCCACGCGCAGTTCGATCTTGTGCTGCGCTGAAAACTTTGAAAAATTGATCTTGCCGTCCTGCGGCTTGCGGCGCTCGGAGATGTCCAGGTCGCACATGATCTTGATGCGGGCGATCAAGGCGTTGCGGTAATTCGACGGCAGCTCCAGGTGGGTGCGCATCTGACCGTCCTTGCGGAAACGGATGCGGATTTTTTCGCGTCCCGGGTAGCTTTCGATATGAATGTCCGACACGCCGCCAGCGTGTGCTTCGATGATCATGTTGTTGATCAGCCGCACCAGCGAGTTGTCGGACTGCTCGATGGTGCGCTCAGGATCGACGTTGATCTGTTCGGTATTCTCCCGCTCCAATGTTTCTACCAGGCGATCGGTTTCATCGAGGGACGCCGCGTCGGCATTGCCGGCGGCGCCATCGTTGCGGGCGCTCGCTGTCGTGGCGCCAATCTTGTCGTAGGCCGTGAACAGCGCGGCTTCGAAGGCTGCACTTTGTGCCAGCACGGGCGCCACCTTCATCTGGCTGTGCATTTCGACTTCGGCAATCGCGCTGCGCCGGCGTACCGGGTCGTCGAGCGCAACGATCAACCGGCTGTCGCGCACCAGCAGCGGCATCACCAGCAGCTTGGTGGCGATGGCATACGGCAGGCGCCGCAACGCGTCGGCTTCGACAGGAAATACATCGACGTCCACCAGCGGGTAGCCCATCTTGCGTGCCAACGCCGTTTGCAGGTCGGCCCGGCTGACCACGCCACTGCGCACCAGCAGCTCGCCCAGTGGCACGTTGCGGTCATTGCGCTGCTGCTCGAGCGCCTCGGCCAATTGCTCACGGCTGACCATGCCGAGCGACAGCAGCGCTTCGCCGATCCGCACCATGGGCATGCGGGCTTGTTGCTCGAGTGCTTCGAGCAATTGTTCCGGCGACACCAGCTTGCGCAACACCATGATGTCGCCCAGCTTTTGCTCGCGCAGCGCCCGCTGCGCCCGAGCCGCTTCTTCAATCTGCGCTGCCGTGGCGCTGTGTTGCTCGACCAGCACCTCGCCAATGCGCCGCCCCAGCTCGAAATGGCCGTAAGCCGAGGCCGGAATGAACAACCGCCGAACCGCGCCGTTTTCCAGTCCGAGCGGCACGAACAGAAACAACCCGAGTGGCGACTCCACGTGGCCCACCGTCTCGCCGTTCCATTGTTCGCCTTGCAACCATGTCAAACAAAAAGGGGTGACCGTGCACTGGGTCAGCAAGTCGTCTTGCCCGTTGGGCAGCTCAACAGGTGACAAGGGCAGCAGCGGCGCGGTCAGCGCCAGACTGCGGAACTGGTCAAAGCGCAGCGGCAGCGTCGTGCGCGACGGCGGAATTTGCACGTTGGCCACCGTGTGCTCCGGCATGAAGAGCGTCAATCGCCCGGTCATCCGGCTGCCGTTGGTGCCGACGATTTCGCACGGCATTGAATCGGTCAGCGCTTGCGATGGTGGGTAGCTGATGTAGGGCGGGGCGGGCCAGCAAAACACGTCGCGTTCCAGCACGCCGTCGGCACGTGAATCGGCCGGGCCGCTGCTGCTAGTGTCCCAAAGCGTTGGGGTATGAAGTTCTGACATGGTGTGGCGTGCGGGCAAATCGAAGAGGCATCGAAGACCGCGGCCGTTCAAGGCTTTGACCTTGCGACATGGTGCATGCAGTGAACAAGTGTTGACCCCTCAAAAAGCACTGTCCGGCCTGCCAATTCAAACGACCTGAACGTGCCTGGGCAGCGGTTCGTGTTGCCGGCACAACGCGTGGCGGTCCTTCGTCATTTGTTTTTTATTCCCGCGACAATCTTGTCTTCTTCCGTTGGAGACTGTTTTGCACACACCTCGTCCGCTCATCATTGGTATCGGTGGCACTGCCCGTGCTGGCTCCAGCACCGAAAAAGCCTTGCGTGTGGTGCTCGCGCATGCGGCACAGCTGGGGTGTGACACACAGCTGTTTGGCGCCGGCCAGCTGCCGCTGGAGCTTTATGACCCTCAGGCGGCACAACGCACGCCTTTGGCGCAAGC
>JANXMO010000529.1 GCA_025354615.1 Burkholderiales bacterium
CGCCGACGCTGTGCATGCAAGGCACGAAGTGGCCGTCCGTGCCGAGCACGTCGAGCACCTTCGCGCCCATGCGCGTCATCAGCTTCATGTTGACGGCGACGTAGGCGCTGTCGGAGAGCTCGACGCCGATGTGGGCGATCGGCGAGCCCAGCGGCCCCATCGAGAACGGCACGACGTACATCGTGCGCCCGCGCATGCAGCCGCGGAAGAGCGCATTCGGCCCGGTCTGCAGCAGCTCGCGCATCTCGCCCGGCGCCACCCAGTTGTTGGTCGGGCCGGCGTCTTCCTGCTTGGCCGAGCAGATGAAGGTGCGGTCTTCGACACGCGCCACGTCGCTCGGGCTGCTGCAGGCCAGGTAGCTGTTGGGCCGCAGCTCCGGGTTCAGCTTCTTGAAGGTGCCGTTTTTGACCAGCAGCGCGCACAGCTGGTTGTATTCGGCCGTCGTGCCATCGCACCAGTAGACGTCGCTGGCTTCGGTCAACGCGGCAATTTGCGCGACCCATTCGATCAGTTGCGGGTGGCGCACGCCGGCGGGCACGTTCAGGCGCAGTCCTTCAGGCAAGGGGTGGTTCATGTGCATGTTCCCATCGGTAGAGTCAAAAAATCGAGAGCGGTCAACGGCGGTCAGTGAAGCAACCGGTTGACGGCAGGTTCCGGATCAGCCGCCGCCGGATGTGAATGAAAGAAAGCGGGACGGCGGGCTCCACGGCGCAGCCAACGCAGGGCGCAGCCATGGGAAGCATCAGATTCTGGCGTCAGTGTAATGGCCCTGTAACCACCGGAATGCAGGGGTTGGCAAGCCGCTCGGTTGGCGCCAGCACCCTTGCGTGGCCTGGCGTGACAATCGCAATTTTCGAATTCTGCGAGGCGGGCTTTCATGCAAGTCATCAGCGTCAACGTGGGGCAGGTGCGTCAGGTCGCCATCCAGGGCCGCAAGGTCACGACCGCCATCGGCAAGCACGCGGTCGACGGCCGCATCGCAGTACAGCCGCTGGGGCTGGTGGGCGACGAGCAGGCGGATTTGACCGTGCACGGCGGCCTGGGCAAAGCCGTCTACGCTTACCCACACGAACACTATGCCTTTTGGCAGCGGGTTCGGGCGCAGGCGGGCGCAACGGCAACGGCGGATAACAACGGCCCGCGCGACCGCACCCTGCCGCTGTGGGATGCCGGTGCGCCAGCGCTTGCGCCCGGCGCGGTCGGCGAAAACCTGACGCTGACCGGCTTGCTCGAACGCGACGTGTGGGTCGGCGACTTGCTGCGCTTCCCTGACTGCGCGCTGGCGGTCAGCGAGCCGCGCCTGCCGTGCTTCAAGTTCAACGCCGCAATGGGCTTCCCCCACGCCGCAAAGCTGATGACGCAAAGCGGCTGGTGCGGCTTCTACCTGGCCGTGCGGGTGCCGGGCACGCTGGCGGCCGGTGAGGCATTCGAGCTGGTGCCCGGCCCGCGCGAAGTCAGCATTCCGGAACTGTTCAGCGCACAGACGGCGCCCAAGCGCCGCTGACAAGCCAAGGCGCCTGGACTTTGGCGGCGGTGGCTGTCAGGCGGCCATTGGCGCAGCCAGCGTCGGGTAGTCAACATACCCCTCGGCGCCGCCGCCGTACAGCGTTGCCGGGTTCAGTGCGGCCAATGGCAGGTCGTCGCGCAGGCGCCGCACCAGGTCAGGGTTGCTGATGAACGGCCGGCCAAAGGCCACCAGATCGGCGTGGCCCTGGGCCACTGCGTCCAGCGCCATCTGCCTTGTGTAGACGTTGTTGACAATCCACGCGCCTTCGCGGTGGCCGCTCTTGTAGCGGCTGCGCAGCGCTTCGTAATCGAACGGCACTTCGTCACGCGCGCCGCCGGTCGCGCCTTCGACCACGTGAACAAACGCCAGCCGCAGCGGCGCCAGTTGTTCGATGACATGGTTGAAGAGCTGCTGCGGCGTGCTGTCCTGGCCGATGTCGTTGGCCGGTGTCACAGGACTCAGGCGCAGCCCGGTTCGGTCGGCGCCGGCCTCGGCCACCACGGCGTGCATGACTTCGGTCAGCAGCCGGGCGCGGTTGGCGATCGAGCCGCCATAGGCATCGCTGCGGTCGTTGGTGCTGTCGCGCAGAAATTGTTCAATCAAGTAGCCGTTGGCCGCGTGCACCTCAACGCCATCGAAACCCGCCGCCAGCGCGCAGCGCGTCGCATGGCGGTAGTCGTCGACCAGACGCGGGATTTCATCGGTGCGCAGTGCACGCGGGGTTGATACGTCAACCCGGCCCTGGCCGGCCAGCACGGTTTGCG
>JANXMO010000549.1 GCA_025354615.1 Burkholderiales bacterium
GGGGGGGCCGCCTTGCAGGGCGCGAAATAGAAGCAGGCATGTTGAAAGGCTCCGGTGAAGTGCAAGGTTCACAGCTTGATGCTATTGCGTTCCCCCTGTGGAAGCGCCTGCGAAAAGACGGCTGTGAAACCGAAGAACACCACCGCCGTTTACCGCATTGACTTCAAAAAACACGCTTGCAAGTGGGTTTCGCAATGCCCCCAGCTTCACTTCTCGCCGCGGGTTTTTGGGGTCGGCCGCTGCCATTCCGGCAAGGTGAATTGGCGCGGCCGGGCCACGGTCAAGCGCCCGGGCGGCACATCGGCGGACACGGTCGAACCGGCGCCGATGGTGGCGCCGTCACCGACCGTCAGTGGCGCCACCAGCACACAATTGCTGCCCACGTGCACGTTGTCGCCGATCCGCGTGCGGTGCTTGTTCGCGCCGTCGTAATTGGCGGTGATGCTGCCGGCGCCGAAGTTCACCTGCTCGCCCACCGTGGCGTCGCCCAGGTAAGCCAGGTGATTGGCTTTGCTGCCGCGCCCGAGCATCGAGTTTTTCACCTCGACGAAGTTGCCGATGTGCACCTCATCACCCAACACGGCGCCCGGGCGCAAGCGGGCATACGGGCCGACGCTGGCGCCGGCGCCAACGGTCACGCCAAGCGCGTCGCCATCGATGTGGGTGAACGGGTGGATCACCGTGCCGGCGCCGATGCGCGCGTTGCGCAGCAGGCAATTGGCGCCAATGCGCACGCCGTCGCCCAGCTGCACCTCCCCTTCAAAGAGGCAGTTGACGTCGATGGCCACGTCGCGCCCGCAGCGCAGTGCACCGCGCACGTCGAAGCGGGCCGGGTCGGCCAGCCGTACGCCGGCTTCAAGCAGGGCGTTGGCCTGCTGGCGCTGGTAGCGCCGCTCCAGCTCGGCCAGCTGCAACGGGCTGTTGACGCCCAGCACCTCGGTGTCCGATTGCGGCTGGGCCGCCACCACCGGCACGCCATCGGCCACGGCCAGGGCCACGACGTCGGTCAGGTAGTACTCGCCCTGGGCGTTGTCGGGCGTCAGGCGGGCCAGCCAGCCTTTGAGCAACGATGTGGGCGCCGCCATCACGCCGGTGTAGACCTCGCGGATGGCGCGCTGCGCAAGGGTTGCGTCTTTGTGTTCGACGATGGCGCGGAGGGTGCCGCTGGCGTCGCGCACGATGCGGCCGTAACCGCTGGCGTCGGCCAGCTCAAGCGTCAGCAGTGCCAGCCGGCTGGCGGCGCAGGCGGCCACCAGCGCGCGCGCGGTGGCCGCTTCGATCAGTGGCACGTCGCCATTGAGAATCAGCGTGATGCCCTCATCATCTGTCAACCACGGCAGTGCTTGCTGCACGGCGTGGCCGGTGCCGCGCTGCGGGCTTTGGCGCACGAATTGCAACCGGGGTGCCCTGACGGCAGCTTCCACCTGTTCGGCACCGTGGCCGGTGACGACAACGATATGCTGCGCCTGCAAAGCCGCCGCGGTGTTCAGCACATGCTGCAGCAGGCTGCGCCCGGCCAGCAGGTGCAGTACCTTCGGCAGATCCGATTTCATCCGCGTGCCTTTGCCGGCCGCCATGACCACGATGTCCAGTCCCATGCGATGTGCTTTCTTTTTTTCTCGACGTTTCAAAATGCGCCAGGCGCTGCTCGTGGCGCTGGCGTTCGGCCTTGCCATTCTCGGCGGCTGCGCCACTTTGCGCCTGAGCTACAGCCAGAGTGACCAGCTGACCTACTGGTGGCTGGACGGCTATGCCGATTTCAACAGCGCACAAACGCCGCGCGTGCGCGCCGCGCTGGCCGAGGGCCTGCGTTGGCACCGCACGACGCAGCTACCCGATATCTTGGCGCAAATCGAGCGCGCCAGCGCCGAGGCGACCGAGCCGGCAACGGCAGCGCAAATGTGCCGCTGGCACGGCGACCTGGTGCAGCGCGCCAGTACCGCCTTCGAGCACTTCCTGCCGGCGCTGGCCGAATTGACGCCCACCTTGACGCCGCAACAGCTGCAGCACCTGGAACACAAGTACGAGAAGAACAACGAGAAATTCGTTGCCGAGTACTTGCAAAGCGACCCGGAAGACCGGCTCAAAGCCGCCGTCAAACGCGCCGTCGACCGGGCGGAAATGCTATACGGCCGGATCGAGCGGGCGCCGCGCGAGCGCATTGCCGCTGGCGTGGCCCAGTCGCCGTTTGACCCGCAATTGCAGCTGGAGGAACACCGCCGGCTGCAGCACGAGGTGCTCGACACCTTGCGCCGCTTGAAGGCCGAAGGGGCCAACCCAATGCAGATTCAGGCGGCTTGGCGCGGCGTGGCGCAACACATGGTGGTGTCACCCAACGAGGCGCACCGCGTCTACCAGCAGCGCCTGCTGGCCTACAACTGTGCCTTGGCGGCGCAAGTCCACAACGCCAGCCCGCCGCCGCAGCGCCAGCGCGCCGCCAAGCGGCTCAAGAGCTGGGCCGACGACTTGCGCCCGCTGCTGCTACCCGCCGTGGGCGCCTGACGCAGCGGCCGCCGCTGTTGCGCATGTTGCTGCCGCTGGCCACGACCGCTGCGGTCAAGGCGTGAGCGGCGCCACAACCGCGTGCGGGGCGGCGTTGCCGGCGGGAAAGTCTTTCAGCGCCGCGGCGAACATCGCGCCCAGCAGCGTGTTGAGGGACGGTGAGCCGCCTTCGTTGCTGGCGTGCGCTTCATACAGCAGCTCGCCGCTGCGGCGGTCGCGGATCAGCAGCACCACTTCGCGGTCATAAAGCGCCGGCGGCCCGCCCCACAATCCCCACGAACTCCACGGGCGGCCACCCCAGCCAAAGCCGAACGGTACGCGCCGCAATCCGCCGCCGCCATACCAGAACGGGTCATTGAACAGCGCCGCGTTTTCGCTGCCATCGGCCCGCGCATCCAGCTGAATACTGACGTCGGCCGGCGCTTCAGCCGCAGCCGGCTTGAAACCTGCGGCCTCGATCGCCCCGCGCGCCGCGTCTTCCAATAGCTGCTGCTGTGCCGCACGCGCCTGCTGCGAAGGCAGGCGCTCGAAGCGGTAATGGCCGGGCGCGCGCCCGGCTGGCCACTGGCTGTAAGCCGTGACCTCGCTTCGCAGCTCGTTCAGCGTGGCGCAGCCTGACAGGGCCACCAGAACGAGGGCCAAAACACCCGAGCGCCGCCGCAGAGTTTTATTCATCGATGCATCACTGTTGCGCCAAGCCATGAGTCAATCGCCGAAGCGGCGGGTCTGTGCGCGCCATCATGCACCAAGTGACTGGCCCTTTTTCGCGTGCGGCGCGGCTGCAGCGGCCAGCTTATTCGTCCACTTCCTTGTAGCCCGTCAACATGGGTCTGATCAACTTGTCTCGCTTGAACGCGACGTGGAACACGATGGCCAGCAAGTGCAAGGCGATGAGCACGAACAGCGCGTTGGCGATGCGGTGATGCAGGCCGCTCAGCCGCAGCGACAGCTCATCGCTGACCCACGCGGCCAGCGGCCCGGTGTAGGAAATTTCATCGTTGCTGAAAAGCCCCGTTGCCGCTTGCGTCGCCAGCAAAGCCAGCATCGCCACCACCGAGAGCGCGCCCAATGGGTTGTGCCCCAGGCCTTGCCAGCGCCCCTGCCAGTAGGCCTTCAACGTGCGCGGCGTTGGAATGAAGTTGGCGAAGCGGGCATGGGTGGAGCCGACGAAGCCCCACACGAGCCGAAACACCACCAGTCCGCCGATCGTCATGCCCGCCAGCCCGTGAAGGCGCATCCACTCGCCCCCCATGCGCCCGCTGACGATGGCCGTCAACACCGCCGCTGCGAGTGCCCAGTGGAATGCGCGAGTCGGCACATCCCAGACGCGGACTCGGCTGCGTGCTGCATTCGTTGTCGGCGTCGTCATGTCCGTCATGGCGGCGTTGACGCGGCACGGGGCGCCGGCGCCACGATGTGCACGACCGCCTTGCCACCTTCTTGCTCATAGTCTTCCGAGCCGGTGGCGCCGGCCACGGCAAAACCCCTGGCCGTCAGCAAATCACCCGCAGCCCCGGCGCGCTGCGCGTGGTTGGAGACAGTGACGATGGTGCGGTCACGCGGCAAATAAGCCAACTGCTGTTCCAGGTCCTTGTTCTGGACATTGAGAAAGACGGGGAAGCTGCCGTATTTGATGAGTTCGTCAGGCCGGCGCAAATCGAGCAACAACAGCTTGGCCGGCTGGGCCAGCAAGGCATCGACCTCGCCGGCATTGAGCCGCTTGGTCTTGTACTTCCAGACCTGTGCAGCAGGCGCCGAGGCAGCGGCGGCTTGCTGCGCCTGCACGAAAGAGCTGCTCATGGCGAGTGCCAGAACGAGTGCTGTGGGAATGCGCTTAAGGTTCATGCCGGTTTCTTTCCCTGAGTCAGTGACGCCGCGGAGTCGTTTGTAGAGAGCACTCAAGCAGCAGCAATCGTGCCAGTGGCAGTCTGGCGATCAGGGACTGCAGGCGTTGGGTTTGCAACAGCCGGTGTTGGCCGGCAAGCGGCGGCTGTTGACAGTGCAGCAGCACCTCGCCGAATGGCAATCGCAATCGCTTGGAGACATGTCGCCGCAACGGCGTTTTTACGGGGATAGGCGCGAATTGGCGTCGAAAACAGCATGAGCTTAGGTGAAAAGCTGCTGGGCACAGCAGGTGCTTATAGAGATGTTCACCGTTTCCCTGAAGACCACACAAGAGGCCTATCCCGTGAGTAGCAAGCCAGCCCTGAAGCATCAATCGTTGCGCCGTGCGCAGTTGTCAGTCACCCATCCATTCCCGCTGTCGCCCATCGGTGTTTTGATTTCAGGCTGTGCACTGCTCGGCGCCGGCACTGCCAGCGCGGCAGATGCACCCACGCCTGCGGCACAGGCCGCCTCCGCGCCCGCGCCCGCCGGTGCAGTGGAGGCCGACGAGCCGCGCGCGCTCGACTCCGTGGTGGTGCGCAGCCGCAACCGCATCGAGAAACTGCAGGACGTGCCCCTGTCCGTGTCAGTGGTGAGTGGCGCCGAGCTGGCACGCACCAATGCCTATGACGTCGGCGCGATTGCCAAGCGAGTCTCCAATGTGTCGTGGAATCTCGGCAATCAGCGCACGAGCAGCATTGCAATTCGTGGCGTCGGCAAGATCGGCCAGACCGAAGCGCAGGACCCGAGCGTGGGCGTCATCGTCGACGGTATCAACTATGCGTACAACGCGCTCACTTCCAGTTATGACTTCATCGACGTGGACACGGTCGAGGTCACACGCGGGCCGCAGGGCACCTTGCTCGGCAAGAACACCAGTCTGGGCGTGGTCAACATCACCACCCGGCGCCCGTCGTTCACGCCGTCGGCCGACTACTCGCTGGCATTCAGCCAGCGCGAGGGCTTTCTCGGCACTCTGGCCGCCGGCGGGCCGGTGATCGACGACGTGCTGGCCTGGCGCGGCACCTTCTCGGTCAACCGCCAACAAGGCGATGTGCACAACGCCTACAACCGCGACCAGACCTACACCAACACCGACAGGGTCGCCGGGCGGGTTCAATTGCTGTTCACCCCCACGGCTGACTTCAATGCGCGCTTCGCTTATGAGTTGCAGCCCCGCGCCGGCGAGACCACCAACGGGCGGACCATCAATCTGCCCACACCGGCCACGTTCTCCGATGGCAGCTCGACCAACTCGCTGGTCAACACCCGGGCCGCCGTGACAAACGACACACGGCTCACACGCAACTGGTTTACGCAGAACACGGCCTACACCACCGCCAACTACTACGGCGGTGGCCTGGATGGCAACTCAGTCAACAACGACACTCAGCGCGCGCTGATCAGTGGCCGGCACGGCGCACTGGCCGAGCTGAACTGGAAGTTGCCGACGGGCCACACCTTGACGTCGATCACCGGTTACCAGGACTACCACTTCAACTCGGTCAACGACGAGGGCACGCCTTTTGATGTCTACCGCAATGCCGGTGGCTTCTTGAATGACTACCAACAGTTCAGCCAAGAGCTGCGCATCAGTTCACCCGCCGGCGGCTTCGTCGACTACCAAGGCGGGCTGTACTACATGCAGGTGCACAACCAGTCCGAGTACCAGCGGGCGTGGGGCAATGATGCCGGGGCCTGGTTTG
>JANXMO010000558.1 GCA_025354615.1 Burkholderiales bacterium
CCACCGCCGCGGCCGCGGCGGCGTTACCCGCCAGTGCGGCAACGACCCTGGCCGCTTCGGCGCCCGGAGCGGTGGCGTCAACGGCGGCTGCTGTGGCAGCACCGCCCGCCGCTTCCGCGGCATCGGCGCCGGTGGCCAACAAGGGCGACGTCGCGTGGATGCTGGTGTCCACCCTGCTCGTCATCATGATGACGGTTCCCGGGCTGGCGCTGTTCTACGGCGGCCTGGTGCGCAGCAAGAACATGTTGTCGGTGTTGCTGCAGGTGATGGTCACGTTCTCGATGGTCGTCGTGCTGTGGCTGGTTTATGGCTACAGCCTGGCCTTCACCGAGGGCTCGCCTTATGTGGGTGGGCTGGACCGGCTGTTCATGAAAGGCCTGTTCAACCCGGCCACCGGTGAGTTCGCCATGGCCGCTACGTTCAGCAAGGGCGTCTACATCCCCGAGCTGCTGTTCGCAGCCTTCCAGGCCACCTTCGCGGGCATCACCTGCTGTTTGATCGTGGGTGCGTTTGCCGAACGGGCCAAGTTCTCGGCCGTGCTGCTGTTCATGGCTTTGTGGTTCACCTTCAGCTACGCACCGATTGCGCACATGGTGTGGTTCTGGATGGGGCCAGACGCCTACACCAGCGCCAAAGTGGCGGGTGACATGGACGCCAAGGCCGGTTTGCTGTGGCAATGGGGCGCGCTCGACTTTGCCGGCGGCACGGTGGTGCACATCAACGCTGCGGTGGCTGGCCTCGTCGGCGCTTACATGATCGGCAAGCGTGTGGGCTACGGCAAGGAGGCGTTCACGCCGCACTCACTGACCTTGACGATGGTCGGCGCCTCGCTGCTGTGGGTGGGCTGGTTCGGCTTCAACGCCGGCTCGGCCCTGGAAGCCGGCAACAGCGCTGTGCTGGCCTTCATGAACACCTTTTCCGCCACTGCGGCTGCGGTGCTGGCCTGGTGCATTGGTGAATCGCTGATGAAAGGCAAGGCGTCGATGTTGGGCGCGGCTTCTGGTGCGGTGGCTGGCCTGGTTGCCGTCACGCCGGCGGCGGGCAATGTGGGCCTGATGGGTGCGCTGGTGGTCGGCGGTGTGGCCGGCTTTGCCTGCCTGTGGGGCGTGACCGGCCTGAAAAAGATGCTGGGCGCTGACGACACGCTCGATGTGTTTGGCATCCACGGCATCGGCGGCATCGTTGGCGCGCTGTTGACGGGCGTTTTCAACACCCAGCTGCTCGATGGCCCGGGTCTGGTGACCGATTGGGTCACCGCCACCGTTGGCTCGCACGGCATTGGCGAGCAGGTGTGGATTCAGCTCAAAGCGGTGGTCGTGACCGTCGTCTGGTCCGGCGTGGTGTCCTTGGTGGCTTACAAAGTAGTCGACGTGGTCATTGGCTTGCGTGTGTCGGAAGACGAGGAACGCGAAGGCCTCGACATCACCTCACACGGCGAAACGGCCTATCACCACTGAGCCAGAAAAGCGGTTTTCCGCTGCAACCGGGGCCGCCACGAGGCGGCCCTTTTTCATGTGCGCGCCCCTGGTAAGGCTCACTGACGGCGCTGCCTAAAATGAAAACCATCTTTTCTCAAGACCCGCACCATGGTTCCCCACCTCATCACCGCGTTGACCGGCCCGATCAACGAACTGGAGCAGCGCATCCTCGAATCGCTGCCCGCTATCGAGCGCTGGTTCCGGCTGGAGTGGATGGAGCACACACCGCCTTTTTACACGTCGGTGGATGTGCGCAACGCGGGTTTCAAGCTGGCGCCGGTCGACACCAACTTGTTCCCTGGCGGCTTCAACAATTTGACGCCGGAAATGCTGCCGCTGGCCGTGCAAGCCGCCATGGCCGCGATTGAAAAAATCTGCCCCGAGGCCAAAAGCCTGCTGTTGATTCCCGAGAAACACACGCGCAACACGTTTTATCTGGCCAACGTCCGGCGCCTGATGCACATCTTCCACATGGCCGGCCTGAACGTGCGCCTGGGCACGCTCGACAGCGCGCTGATCGTGCCCACCGACATCGCCTTGCCCGACGGCAGCACGCTGAAGATGGAGCCGCTGGTGCGCACGCGCGGCCGCCTGGGCCTGAAAGACTTCGACCCTTGCACCATCTTGCTCAACAATGATTTGTCGGCCGGTGTTCCGCCCATTCTGGAAGGCTTGACTGAGCAGTATTTGCTGCCACCACTGCATGCGGCCTGGGTCGTGCGTCGCAAAACCAAGCACTTTGCCGCTTACGAAGAGGTCGCCAAGAGATTCGCCAAGCTGCTGGGCATGGATTCCTGGCTGATCAACCCATTATTCGCGCAGTGCGGCGAAGTCAATTTCACCGATGGCACCGGTGCTGAAGCGCTGATGGAAAGCGCCGATGCGTTGCTGACCAAGGTCAAGCGCAAATACAAGGAATACGGCATCCAGGAAAAACCTTTTCTGATTGTCAAAGCCGATGCCGGCACCTACGGCATGGGCATCATGACGGTGCGTGACCCCAAGGAGCTGCTGGAGTTGAACCGCAAGTCGCGCAACAAAATGAGCGTCGTCAAAGACGGCCTGGAAGTCAGCGAGGTCATCTTGCAAGAAGGCGTACCCACCTATGAACGGGTGCACGATGCAGTGGCGGAACCGGTGGTCTACATGATCGACCGTTACGTCGTGGGCGGCTTTTACCGTGTCAATGCGGAACGTGGCATCGACGAAAACCTGAATTCACCCGGCGCGAGTTTCGTGCCGCTGGCTTTTGCCGAATCCAACCAGCTGCCGCGGGCTGACGTCAAACCCGGTGTCAGCGCCCCCAATCGCTTTTACATGTACGGCGTGATCGCACGCCTGGCCATGGTGGCCGCCAGCTATGAGCTGGAAGCGACCGACCCCGGCTTGGAAACCTACGAATAACACGCCTTTGAAAGCTGCTTTTGCAACAACCGCAAGCGGTTGCTGCGCCGCAACATAACCCTTTTCACGGGGTTGCCTGAAACCATGGGGCCGGGCGCAGAATTCAGCCTCCTGAACCTCGCCCGGTTGCCCCGGGCTGCGTTGTGCAAAGCAAAACCGGCTCTTCCAGCCTTTCGGCTCTGACCCTGGGCGCGCTCGGGGTCGTTTACGGTGACATCGGCACCAGCCCGCTGTATGCGCTCAAAGAGGTGTTCGCCAGCAAGCACGCGGCGCTGGTGCCTGCTGACATCCTGGGCGTGCTGTCCCTGGTGTTCTGGACGCTTACCGTCATCGTGTCATTGAAATACGTGTTGCTGGTTTTACGCGCCAACAACAACGGCGAAGGCGGCACCATGGCCTTGATGGCCCTGGCCTCGCTGGCCACGCATGACCGGCCGCGGCTGCGTAACACCTTGATCGTCATGGGCATTCTCGGCGCCGCCTTGTTTTATGGCGACGGGGTCATCACGCCGGCTATTTCCGTGTTGTCCGCCGTCGAAGGTCTGGAAGTCGCCACGCCGGCTTTCAAGCCCTACGTTGTGCCGATCACACTGGCGGTTATTTTTGCGCTGTATGCCGTTCAAAAACATGGCACCGGCGTGATGGGGCGCTGGTTCGGGCCCATCACCGTGGTCTGGTTTTTGACCATCGCGTTCTGGGGCGTGGTGTGGATCGTGCGCGAGCCGCGTGTTCTGGCGGCGTTGAACCCCTGGTACGCCTTGCAGTTCATGTTCAATCACGGCCTGGGCAGCGTGCTGGTGCTGGGCGCGGTGTTTTTGACGGTGACCGGCGCTGAAGCGCTCTACGCCGACATGGGCCACTTCGGCAAGCTGCCGATTCAGGTCGCCTGGTTCGTGCTGGTGTTTCCCGCGCTGGTGCTCAACTATTTTGGCCAAGGCGCCTTGCTGATGTCGGACCCGGCCCATGCCGACAACCCGTTTTTCAACATGGTGCCGGCCTGGTTTCTTTATCCGATGGTGGCGCTGTCGACAGTAGCCACGGTGATTGCCTCGCAAGCCACCATTTCGGGCACTTTCTCCGTCACCAAGCAGGCGATTCAAATGGGCTACCTGCCGCGTTTGAACCTGGTGCACACCTCGGTGCGCGAGACGGGGCAAATCTATATTCCGTCCGTCAACTGGGCGCAGTTCGGGATGATCGTGGCGGCCGTGCTGCTGTTCGGTTCATCCAGTGCACTGGCCACGGCGTACGGCATTGCTGTCACGGCCACGATGGTGCTGACCACGTTGATGACTTTCTTCGTCATTCGCTACCGCTGGAATTACCCGTGGTGGCTGTGTGTGTTGGCCACCGGCTTTTTCCTGGCCATCGAGCTGGTGTTCTTCGGATCGAACATCGTCAAAGTGCTGTCGGGCGGCTGGTTCACGCTGCTGATCGCCGCCGCCGTTTTCACTGTGATGATGACCTGGGCACGGGGCCGCGCCATTTTGTCGGAGAAGATTCGCGAAGACGCCATCGAGCTCAAGCCGTTCCTGCAAGCCGTCGTTGCCGACGCGCCCCTGCGCGTGCCGGGCACGGCGGTGTTTCTGGCGGCCGAGGCCGGCGTCACGCCGAATGCCTTGATGCACAACCTGAAGCACAACCATGTGCTGCACGAGCGCAACCTGTTCGTCACCGCCCATACGCATGACATCCCTTGGGTGCCATTCAGCGAGCGGGTGCGGGCCGAGCCACTGTGCCGCGGTTGCTGGCAGGTGACCTTGAACTTCGGCTTCAAGAACGACCTGGACGTGCCCGACGCCCTCGGCTTGTTGTTCGGCAGCGGCATCACGCTCGACCCGATGACGACGTCTTACTTCCTGTCGCGTGAAACCGTGGTGCCGTCGTTCGGCGGCGGTATGGCGCGTTGGCGCGAAAAGTTGTTTGCCAGCATGCACCGCAACGCCGCGTCGGCTGCTGATTTCTTGAATCTGCCGACCAACCGGGTGGTGGAGCTGGGGGCCAAGGTTTTGATCTAACGAGGGGCTGAATGCGTCAAACCCGCGGACCAAAAATTGCCGAGCCCACGCGAACCATCGTTGCACTTTCGGCAATGGCGGCTTCCAGGTCGGCCGTCATACCCATCGACAGCGTGTCCAGCGGCAACCCGCTGCGCACCAGGCTCTCGAACAATTGCCTTAAGCGCGCATGGGCCTGGCGTTGCGCCGTGATGTCCGCAACGGGCTCGGGAACCGCCATCAAGCCGCGCAGCCGCAGCCGCGGCAAGCTGGCCACGGCATGGGCCACATCGGCCAACCCTTCCACCGGCAGCCCGCTTTTGCTCATCTCGCCGCTGGTGTTGACCTGCAGGCACAACTGCAGCGGCGGCAACTGCGGCGGCCGCTGCTCGCTCAGGCGCTGGGCGATTTTCAGCCGGTCGACCGAATGCACCCAGTCGAACTGCGCCGCCACGGCGCGGGTTTTGTTGGATTGCAAAGGCCCGATCAAATGCCATTCAAGCCCCGCCCGCAGGTCGGCCAGCGCGGTTATTTTGTCGAGGCCTTCCTGCACGTAGTTTTCACCAAACCGGTGTTCGCCGGCAGCGCAGGCTTCACGCACGGCGCCCGCGCCAAAGGTCTTGCTGACCACCAGCAGCGTGACGTCTTCCGCGCGGCGGCTCGCGGCAGCGCAAGCGCGCGCCATCCGTGCGCGTGTTTGTTGTATGTTGTGTGCGATCGTCGCCATAATCGTCCGAAAGTATCCTTGACCGGCATGCCGGTCGCTCCCTCAAGTGGCCCGCGTTGATGGCATGCGCGGCGGCCAGCGACTCATCAACAGGCTCCATGGACATTACCCAATTGCTGGCGTTTTCGGTCA
>JANXMO010000564.1 GCA_025354615.1 Burkholderiales bacterium
CGCAAACCCTGCTGCTGGCCAGCTACCCGCCTGCCAAAGCCGGCATGGCGATGGCCATGTGGGCGATGACCACGCTGGTGGCGCCGGTGATGGGCCCGCTGCTGGGCGGCTGGATCACCGACAACATCTCGTGGCCGTGGATTTTCTACATCAACATTCCAGTCGGTCTGGTGGCGGCAGCCATCACCTGGTCCATCTACCGCAGCCGTGACCCCGGGCCGCGCCGCGTGCCGATTGACGGTGTCGGCCTGGGCCTGCTCGTGCTGTGGGTCGGTGCCTTGCAAATCATGATCGACAAGGGCAAGGAGCTGGACTGGTTCGAGTCCAACCAGATCATCGGCCTGGCCGTTGCCGCGGCGCTCGGTTTCGTGTTTTTTCTGATCTGGGAGCTGACAGCCGTGCATCCCATCGTCAACCTGCGGCTGTTCGCGCGGCGCAACTTCGTGATGGGCACCACCGCGCTGTCGGTCGGCTACGGGCTGTTCTTCGGCAACGTCGTGCTGCTGCCGCTGTGGCTGCAGCAGTACATGGGCTACACCGCCACGCTGGCCGGCATGGCGATGGCACCTGTCGGGCTGCTGGCCATCGTGCTGTCACCGTGGGTCGGCAAGAACGTCAGCCGCATCGACCCGCGCCGGCTCGCCACCGTCGCCTTTCTGATCTTCGCCCTGGTGCTGTGGATGCGCGCGCAGTTCAACACCCAGGTCACGTTCGGCGGCGTGTTGATTCCGACGCTGGTGCAGGGCGGCGCCATGGCGTTCTTCTTCATCCCGCTGCAAGCCATCGTCTTCAGCGGCCTCACGCCCGATCAAATGCCGGCGGCCTCCGGCCTCAGCAATTTCGTGCGCATCACCGCCGGTGCGTTCGGCACGTCCATTTTTACGACTTTGTGGGAAAGCCGCGCCGTCATGCACCACGCCCACTTGGCCGAAGGCGTCAACGGCAGCAACAGCGCCGCTACGCTGGCCATGGGCCAGCTGCAAGCCGCCGGCTACAGCGCCGACCAAGCCTCGGCCACGCTGACTCGGCTGCTTGATCAGCAGGCTTACACCTTGGCCGTGACCGACTTGTTTTACTTGTCGTCGGTGCTGTTTTTGGGGCTGATCGGCCTGGTCTGGCTGACCAAACCACGGCCTGGCACGGCGGTGGATGCGGGTGGGGCGCATTGAGACGATTGCGCTGCCAGCGCCAGGTTTTCCAGCGCCTGAAGATCGGGGCCAGCACCTTGCGGTGTTGGCTGAGCCTGCCGGTTGGCTCGATCGGCTCTCCCCAACGCCTGGCTCAGACCACCCATTTTCCTTGGTGAGCTAGGCGTGGTGCTGGGGCGTGCGGCCGCTGTCTGCAGGACCTGCGATCGGTGTGATTCCCGCGGTGCATAGGCAAGATCGGCAAAGCCGACGGTGAGCGGCGTCGAGCCATCTGTTTGTGCACCTTTTATCTTGGGTTCGTTGCGTTTGACTCTTTCTGCGGCTGCGGCTGCGGCTTGCAAGCGCATCTGCTCATAGCCATAAAAAGCTTGCTGGACTTGTGTGGGCTGACGTTCTACTGCTTGAGAAGACGGGCGGCGCCGGCGTTGTGGCATGTCAACGGGTGAACTGGGAAAGCCCGTGTTTACGGGAGACGGTGTGGCCGCTGCTGACGCGTCTGGTACGGCAGGCGGGCTGCTTGAAGATTTTGTCGCTGCCTCTGTTTTGACGGGTTTTCGGTTGGGACCTTCCCTTCGGGAAATGACAAATGACATGGTTGGCATCTCTCGTCAAGAGGAAGGCCGTTGCCTCACTCCAAGCTGAACTGCAACGAACCCGATTGCGGGCTGCTTTTCTTTTCTTCGAGGCTTTTGGACGCCTCTGGAATGGGCGATGCCACGGCGGTCACCACAGCGGCAGGTGCAGGGGCGACGAGGGCCGCGCGGGCTGCATCAGACAACGGTTTGTTTGTTTGAGCGGTTTTACTTTGGGTGTCTGGCTTCAATTCATTTTGGCTGCTCGATTTGAGCAGCAAGCTGCCCAACGTACTGGATCGCGTCAAGACGCGCTTTGTCGAGGCAGGCTTTGATTCGTCATCGGGCAATGACTTTTCCGTGTTCAACGCCTCGAAGCCGGTAATCGTCGTTTCCGCTTCAGGCGCCGTGTGTGAATAGCGAACCGGTGTGGTGCGCTCAGGTTTTGCGTCATCAAACCTTTTTTGTACTTCTGCCGCTTTCCCTGCCTTCACTGGAATGGCTTCTGGTTTAGGCGTTTCCGCGAATTTGGCTTTGAGCGCTGGCGGTGCTGGGTCTTCGCTGAAGCGCTGCGGAAAAACGGTCAGATCGTCTGTTAACCCGTTGGC
>JANXMO010000575.1 GCA_025354615.1 Burkholderiales bacterium
CACGTAGCGGGCCACTTCGCGGGCCACGGTGGCATCGGGCCGGGCTTGGCGCAGCGCAAGGTCATAAGGCGCTGGCGTGGCCGCCGCCAGCCGTTCGCGCACTGCGGCCGGCGTGTGTTCGTTGAGGACCGGCAGGTTCCAGCTGTGCGTGCGCTCTGCCAGCAGGCGGCCGCTGTGCGCATCGAGTTCAACGTCGACCACCGCCAGCCCGCGCCCGTGGGCCGCGGCCTGCACGATGAGCCGCCCGTCAACCATGCAGCGGTAGCTCTGGTGGGTGTGGGCGGAGAAGATCACGCCGATGTCGGGCGTCAGCCGTGCGGCGATGTCGAAGATGCGGCCGCGCGCGTTCGGGCAGCGGCTGTCGTTCGGGTCGCCTGGCTGGCCGGGGTCGCCGGTTTCGCCGCCTTCATGGATCGCCAGCACGACGGCCCGCACACCTTGCGCGCGCAGCTGTGCCGCCGCGCGGTTGATGGCTGTTGCCTCATCGTCAAAGCGCAGCCCGGCCACGCCTGCCGGTGCCACCAGCCGCGGTGTGTTGCGCGTAACGGCGCCGATCAGGCCCACACGCACGCCGTCATAAGTCTTCACCACGAAAGGCGCAAACAGTGGCTGGCCGTTGGCAGCGCGCACGTTGGCGGCCAGCAATGAAAAGCGGGCGCCAGCGTAAGGCCCGTCTGCACACGAGCGCATCCAGTGGCCGGGAGCGTCGGCAGCGCAACCGCCGGCCGCCAGGCGCTGCAGCTCGGCCACCCCGCCGTCCAACTCGTGGTTGCCCAGCGCCGCAGCCTCAAGGCCCAACGCGTTCATCACGGCAATGGTCGGCTCATGATGGAACAGCGACGACACCAGCGGCGCCGCGCCGATCAAGTCGCCGCTGGACAAGGTCAAACTGTGCGGCGCCCCGGTGCGCAGCGTTTGCACCAGCCCGGCCAGTGCGGCGGCGCCGCCGGTCGGCACCGGCTGGGAACGGTCGCTGGCCTGCAGTTGGCCATGAAAATCGTTCAGCCCGATCAAACGCAGTCGCACCGTGGGCGGCTCCGCCGCTGAAGTGGCGATGGAAATTGCCCATAACAACACGCCAAGCGCCTGGCCCCGGCGGCGACCAATTGGCGAACTCATGCAGACGCAACCGGGGTGGTTTGGTGTTTCACGCCAAGATTGTGCGGGCCGCGGTTGTCTCCCAAAAAAAACGCCGGCCAGAGCCAGCGCTTTTCAAAAAATGGGTGGGATGAGCCTCGCCACCCCATGAACAACGCTGTTGAAACCTGCTGAGTCGGCAGCGGCCTCAACCAGCGTTGTCCGATGTCACCGCGGCTGTGGAGACAGTGCCGCTCTCAACGACCAACGCGGGTGTCGACCGTCGTGGCCGGGCGGCGCACGTCGGTGCTCACCACGACAAAACGGCGTCGGCCGGTCAAGCCGCCAAGCGCACCGGCAACAGCACCCAGCAACAAGGCCACGGCGGCGCCCAGCGCGGCTTTGGAAGACACATTGGCAGCGGTGTCGGCCACTTGGCGGGCTTTGGCCTCGGCTTCGGCTTTCTTCTGCTCGAACTGCGCCCGTGCATCCTGGTATTGCTTGATCCAGGCATCGGTGCGCTGCTCGGCCTCGGGGCGGCTGACGCCGGTTTGCGCCATTACCACGTTGATGACCGCGTCACGGTCGACTTGGTCCACCGTGTTCTTGCCCATGGCGATGATTTTTTGCAGCACGCCTTGCAAGTCGTCCGCGGGCAGGTTGCCGGTAGCCCCGGCACTGGCCGTGGCCGTGGCCGAAGCCATTTGGCCCGCGGCAGCGGAGGCCTGGCTGGCAATCGAAGCAGGCTGCAGTGCCGGCTTGCCGGTTTGCGCCAACAGTTTTTCGACCTGGCCTTTGAGCCCGTCGACCGTGATGCCACGGGCCTCCAGCTGGCCCTCGGCGGCGCTTGCAGCGGCGCTGGCGGCCGGGCCCGCAACCGCGGCAATCCCGGTGGCCGCAACGTCAGCGGTCTTGCTGACCACGCTGGCGCCACCACGCACCATGGCGCCCACCATCGATGACAGCAGGTAAACCGTCACCAGGGTGGCCAACCCCCAGGTCAGCAACCCGTGCAGGCTGGCATCGGAAGATGCGCTGGTGTTGGACAAATGCGCCGCCACCCAGCCACCCGCAAACAACGACAAAACACTGCTGACCACCCACCACACACCCGCGCCTATGCCCAGCGTTGCGGCCTCTGGCGTGCTGTAACGCAGCGGGTCTATCGTGCTCAGCCCGATGCCCATGCCGAACAGACTGAGCACCAGTTGTACAACCACAGCGATCACCATACCGGCGAAAACCGCGCCCCACGACACTCGCCGTGATGCATACGCGTGAGAGACCGACTCTGTCGTCGACAAGCTGTTGTAGGCGGCCCGGGGTTCTTGATTTGTGATCATGGAGTTTTCATTTGAAAAGAAAAAGCGCCGCCGATTGGCGGTACTGGAGGTTGATAAAAGTTAAGCGTGGTCGACCATGGTGGTGGGGTCTACCTCTTCCGCATCACCTTTGCCAGCACCACCTCCCGCCACCGCACCCACGGCGGCGCCCACAACGGTTCCCACCGGCCCGGCCACGGTGCCTATCGCCGCACCGGCTGCCATGCCGCCTGCCGCCGCGCCGAGCGCGGTGCCCACGGGGTGAGCACCTGGTTCACCGGTCAGGGGGTCGCGGTTGGCAGAGCCGCCACCCACACCAATCGCCCTGTCCTGCAACCCGCCAACGGTGGCGCGGCCAGTCGCCGAGCCGCCAGTGAGCGGTTCGATGTCGACTTGGGTCTTGCGCACCGTGTCACGAACGGTGTGCTGGTGCTCGGTCGCCGTCTTGCCAATTTCCACTTCGCCGGTCACGCGTGCGGTCTTGCTGATGACCGCCTCTTCGGCGGTTTCACGCAGCTCGAAGCTACCTTCTTCAAAAGCGGCAAAGTCGGCTTCCGTGGCGGGGCGGTCAACCACGCGGCGCTGTACGTTGGCATGCTCTTCGCGCAAGGTCACTGACTCTTCGACGGGCACTTCCAGCACCCGGCTGAAAATCCGCACGCCGCCACGGGCCACC
>JANXMO010000595.1 GCA_025354615.1 Burkholderiales bacterium
CGAAGCCATTGCCCACGCCAAGGCGGCCGGGGTGCCGTTGGTGGTGGCGATGAACAAGGTCGACAAGCCGGGCGCCAACCTCGAGCGTCTCAAGAGCGAGCTGGTGGCCGAAGAAGTGGTGCCGGAAGAATTCGGCGGCTCGTCGCCCTTCGTGCCGGTGTCTGCCAAAACTGGGCAGGGCATTGACGACCTGCTGGAGCAGGTGCTGTTGCAAGCCGAGGTGTTGGAGCTCCGGGCCGCCAAGGACAGCATGGCCAAGGGCCTGGTGATCGAAGCCAAGCTCGACAAGGGCCGCGGCCCGGTGGCTACGGTGCTGGTGCAATCAGGCACGCTCAAGCGCGGTGACGTTGTGCTGGCAGGCTCGACTTATGGCCGCGTGCGCGCCATGCTCGATGAGAACGGCAAAGCGGCGACCGAGGCTGGGCCGTCGATTCCAGTAGAAATTCAAGGCCTGACTGAAGTGCCGCAGGCCGGTGACGAGTTCATGGTGTTGTCCGACGAGCGGCGTGCGCGTGAAATCGCGACCTTCCGTTCCGGCAAATACCGCGATGTGAAGCTGGCGCGCCAGCAGGCGGCCAAGCTGGAGAACATGTTCGAGAACATCGGCGAAGGCGCGGCACAAACGCTGGCCTTGATCATCAAGGCCGACGTGCAGGGTTCGCAGGAAGCGCTGGCGCAGTCGCTGCTCAAGCTCAGTACCGCGGAAGTCAAGGTGCAGGTCGTGCACGGTGCGGTGGGCGGTATCAGCGAGAGCGACATCAACCTTGCCATCGCCTCGAAGGCGGTCATCATCGGCTTCAACGTGCGCGCCGATGCGGGCGCCCGCAAACTGGCTGAGCACAACGGCGTCGACATCCGTTACTACAACATCATTTATGACGCCGTCGACGAGGTGAAGGCCGCGATGACCGGCATGCTGGCGCCCGAGCAGCGCGAGGAAACGATCGGCACGGCGGAAATCCGTACCGTTTTTGTCGCGTCGAAGATCGGCACCGTGGCCGGCTCGATGGTCACCGCCGGCTTGGTGCGCCGGGGTGCGCGCTTCCGCCTGCTGCGCGACAACGTGGTCATCTACACCGGCGAAGTGGAATCTGTGCGCCGCTTGAAAGACGACGTGCGCGAAGTAGCCTCCGGCTTCGAGTGCGGTATCAAGCTGAAGAACTACAACGACATCGCCGAAGGTGACCAGTTGGAATTCTTCGAAGTCAAGGAAGTCGCCAGAACGCTTTAAAAACCATTCGGCTGTTTCTTGCAAACCCCGCCTGTCGTGAGGCGGGGTTTGTCTTTGCGCAGACGCCGCTCACTCCATGAAACACAAGCGTTCCATTCCCAACCGCAGCTTCCGCATTGCCGACCAGATCCAGCGCGATGTGGCCGCGTTGATCCGCGAGCTCAAGGACCCTCGCATCGGCATGGTCACCATCCATGCGGTGGAGGTGACACCCGACTATGCGCATGCCAAGGTGTTTTTCTCGGTTCTCGTCGGTGATGCACAAGAATGCCAGGCGGCGTTGAATGAAGCCGCGGGCTTTTTGCGCAATGGCTTGTTCAAGCGCCTGCAGATCCACACCGTGCCAACGTTGCATTTCCATTTCGACCGCACGACCGAGCGTGCCGCCGAGCTGAATCTTTTGATCGCGCAGGCCAATGCCACGCGTGCGAAGGAAGATTGACCGTGGTGTCAGGTGACCCAATGCTGCCTTTCCCGCCGCCGGAGGAAGGCGGGGCACGTAGCGGGGCTTTCGATTCGAACGCGGCGAGCCCGCGTAGCGAACTGGGCTTGCAAGCCCAGGTGCGCACTGCAAGTGAGGGCCGGCGAAGCGGCAGCGGTTTCCTGTGCGGCCCCTCACCCCAGCCCTCTCCCCAAAGGAGCGAGGAAGTAAAGCCCCAACGCCGTGCTGTGCATGGCGTTTTGCTGCTGGACAAGCCGCTCGGGCTGTCGAGCAACGTTGCGCTGCAAAAAGCCAAGCGCTTGTTCCGCGCTGAAAAAGCCGGCCACACCGGCACGCTCGACCCGCTGGCCACCGGCCTGCTGCCAGTGTGTTTTGGCGCTGCCACCAAGTTTTCCCAAGCCAGCCTGGACGCCGACAAGGCCTACCGCGCCACGCTGCAGCTCGGCATCCGCACCTCGACCGGCGACGCGGAAGGCGAGGTGCTGCATTGCCGCCCCGTGGCCGTGACACGGGATGACATGCGGGCGGCATGTGCCCGTTTCATCGGTGAGATCGAGCAAGTGCCGCCCATGCACTCAGCACTCAAGCACGACGGCCGGCCGCTCTACGACTACGCGCGCGCCGGCGTCACCATCGAGCGCGCGCCGCGCCGGGTCACGCTGCACGCCATCGACATTCCGCTACTGGAGCAGCAGGGCCAGGAGGGCCGATGGACCCTGGATGTGCGCTGCAGTAAAGGTACTTACATCCGGACGCTCGCCGAAGACATCGGCGAACTGCTGGGCTGCGGCGCCCATTTGAGCGCCTTGCGGCGCACCGGCTGCGGCGCCTTGAAAGCCGCGGAGGCGTTGACGCTGGAGCAGTTGGCCGACATGAGCGAAGCCGAACGCGTTGCCGCCCTGGGCGCGCCTGACTGCCTGCTGGCCGACGCGCCGGTGGTGCGGCTTGAAGACGAAGACGCGGGTCGCTTCCTCAGCGGCCTGCGCCGCCGGCTGGTGGCGCCGAACGCGCCTGTGGTGCGCGTCTATGGCCCACAGCCTGGTGCATTTCTCGGCAGCGGCCACATCACCGCTGGCGAACTCATTCCAACAAGGCTTTTGAGCCCACTGGAGGTGCAAGGCCTCCTTACAGAAAGAGCGTGACCCACCATGACCCGACAGATCCGCAACATCGCCATCATCGCCCACGTTGACCACGGCAAGACCACGCTGGTCGACCAGCTGCTGCGGCAAAGCGGCACCTTTCGCGCCAATGAAAAGGTGGCCGAACGGGTGATGGACAACAACGACCTCGAAAAAGAGCGCGGCATCACCATCCTGTCGAAGAACTGCGCAGTCGAATGGAAAGGCACGCACGTCAACATCGTCGACACACCCGGGCACGCCGACTTCGGCGGCGAAGTGGAGCGCGTGCTGTCGATGGTCGACAGCGTGCTGCTGCTGGTCGACGCTGTTGAAGGTCCGATGCCGCAGACCCGTTTCGTGACCAAGAAAGCGCTGGCGCTCGGCTTGAAGCCTATCGTCGTCGTCAACAAGGTCGACCGGCCGGGCGCACGCGCCGATTACGTCATCAACGCCACCTTCGAGTTGTTCGACAAGCTGGGCGCGAGCGAAGACCAGCTCGATTTTCCGGTCGTCTTCGCCTCCGGCCTCAACGGCTGGGCAACGCTGACACAAGGCGAGATTGGCACCGACCTGGCGCCGCTGTTTGATACAGTGCTCAGCCATGTACCACCGCACGCGGGCGTGGTTGACGCG
>JANXMO010000639.1 GCA_025354615.1 Burkholderiales bacterium
GTCAGCTGATGTCCTGCAGCAACTGGGCAACGCGTTTTCATTGACGGCGATCGAGCCTGGCTCAAGCGGCGAGACCGCACAGCGCTGCGTTACGCGTCGCCAACCGACGGAACCGCTCATGGCGAAATCGGGCTGATCTCCAGCGTCACGCAGGCGTTTTGCCACGCGTGCAACCGCGCGCGGCTGTCAACCGAAGGGCAGCTCTTCCTGTGCCTGTTCGCCTCGCAAGGGCATGATTTGCGCGCACTGCTGCGTCAAGGCCATGACGATGCGGAGATCACCGCCGCCCTGCAGTCGCTGTGGCAAGGGCGCAGTGACCGCTATTCGGCACTGCGCAGCCAACACCCGGTAGCAACAGTGCCCTCACCCACCGCCGTGCCGCCACGCGTGGAAATGCATTACATCGGCGGCTGAAAGCCGTTATTGATTCAGCACCAACGAACTTGAATCAGCTGTTTGGTGATGGATGACTCCCTCTCCCCCCACTGTGGGAGAGGGTTGGGGTGAGGGGCGACCCATGGCACAAACAAGTAAATGCCGTAGATCACCAATCAACGCCAGCGCGTTTACAGCGCCGGCGCCGCAGCCTGCATTCGCTCGGCCACCCAGCCCGGCACCGAGGCCAGCGCGGCCTCCAGGCCGCTGGCCTCGGTGCCGCCGGCCATGGCCATGTCGGCCTTGCCGCCGCCCTTGCCGCCGATCTGCCGGGCCACGAAATTGACCAGCTCGCCGGCGTGTACGCGCTGCGTGCTGTCGGCGGTCACGCCAGCGGCGAGTTGCACGCGCCCGCCGTCTACCGCTGCCAGCACCACAGCCGCCGTCTTCAACTTGTCTTTCAAACGGTCGAGCGTGTCGCGCAGCGCCTTGGCATCGGCATTCGGCAGCAGCGCCGCGACGACTTTCAAACCGCCGACCTCAACCGCCTGCGCCAGCAGCTCATCGCCTTGCGACGAAGCCAGCCGCGATTTCGCCGCCGCCAATTCACGCTCCTGCAGCCGGCCTTGCTCCAACAGCTGCGCCAGCCGTGCCGGCAGCTCGGCCGGTGCCGCTTTGAGACTGCCGGCCAGCCGGTTGAGAGTCGTTTCGAGCGTTTGAACATAAGTCAGAGCGTTGTCGCCCGTCACCGCCTCGATGCGGCGCACGCCCGCGGCCACGCCGGTTTCGGCCACGATCTTGAACAGCCCGATGTCGCCGGTGCGCTGCACGTGGGTGCCGCCACACAGCTC
>JANXMO010000009.1 GCA_025354615.1 Burkholderiales bacterium
CCAGCGCGGCCGCCTCTTCAAATGGCACCTCGGTGAAAACAGCCATGTTCAAAATGACAGCATGTGCCAGACCCGCTTGCCAGCCGCACCACGCACGCCGTTAGGCGCTTCGTGCAAATCATATGAATGCGCTGGCGTCAAAATCTCATAAGGTCGCCCACCTGTTTTCGGTGTGACAGTAATGCGCTGCGTTTGCCCCCTTACGCGTAATTCATCAATGCGTGCACCATCATCTTCAATTGACGTGTATTTCACGGCTGGCTCGCTTCCCGTATCAGCGCCATTGGTTGTGGATGGCGTGTCAGTGGCGACGGGCAAAAACGCTACCGTAGGTGACGCCACCTGCGCCGCTGCAAGAGCGCTGAAGCTGACAACGCTCAAACCGGCGCAAGCGCGCTTGAAGCGGCTCCACTGCGCAAGTCCGTTCGGCAATGAAATCTTTGCGGCGGCCCGCCTCAGCGTCGCACGCGGCAAATTAAAAATGTAGTGCATGCAGCATTTTAGGCGGCTGACAATCCAGCTCGGCAAAGGACTTGCGAAGCCGCATCCCGCACAATCCGCCAATGAGCGAACGCGCCCTTAACCCCTCTGCCGGCACGCTGCTGCTGGTCGATGGATCCAGCTACCTCTACCGTGCTTTTCATGCGTTGCCGGACCTGCGCGGCCCGGGTGGTGTGCCCACCGGTGCCATTCACGGCCTGGTGGCCATGTTGCAGCGCTTGCGTGAGCAAGTGCCCGCTCAGCATGCTGCCTGCGTTTTCGATGCGCCAGGCCCCACCTTCCGCAACGCCTTGTATGCGCAATACAAGGCCCAGCGCACGGCCATGCCGGAGGCGTTGGCGGCGCAGATCGAGCCCATCCACGAGGTTGTCAAGCTGCTGGGCTGGCCGGTGTTGATGGTGCCAGGCATCGAGGCTGACGATGTGCTCGGCACGCTCGCGCGCTGCGCCGCGGCGGCCGGCCACGACGTGGTGATTTCGACGGGCGACAAAGACTTGGCGCAACTTGTCAATAACCAGGTAACGCTGATCAACACGATGAGCAACGAGCGGCTCGATGTGGCAGGCGTCTTCGCCAAGTTTGGTGTCGCGCCCGAGCGCATCGTCGACTACCTGACTCTGATGGGGGACAGCGTCGACAACGTGCCTGGCGTCGAGAAAGTCGGCCCGAAAACGGCGGCCAAGTGGTTGGCTGAACACGGCTCGCTGGCCGGTGTCATGGCCGCAGCCGCAAGCATCAAAGGCGCCGCGGGCGACAACCTGCGCCGCGCGCTTGATTGGCTGCCGCAGGCGCAGCGCCTCGTCACGGTGTTGACCGACAGCGACTTGAGCGAGCATGTAGGCGGCTGGCCGGCGCTTGGTGGACTGGCACTGCAGCCGGTCGACCGCGTGGCGCTGCTGGAGTTTTACGACCGTTTTGGTTTCAAGACCTGGCGGCGCGAGCTCGAAAGCGCGCTGGCTGGCGACCCGGCGCTGCCGCCGCTTGATGCACCGCCCGCACCGCCCGCCATTGAGCAGTACTACGAGACGGTGCTGACTTCCGAAGCGCTTGATGACTGGATCGTCAAGCTGCAAGCGGCGCCACTGGCTGCCCTCGACACCGAAACTGATTCGCTTGATGCGATGGTGGCGCGCCTGATCGGCATTTCGGTCAGCGTCACGCCGGGCGAAGCGGCTTACATCCCCTTGGGCCACAGCTACGCCGGCGTGCCGGACCAGCTGCCGGCAAGCGAAGTGCTGGCGCGGCTGCGCCCGTGGCTGGAAAACCCGGCGGCGGCCAAGCTGGGCCAGAACATCAAATACGACCTGCACGTGCTGCAAAACGCCGGCATTGCCGTGCGCGGCTATGTGCATGACACGTTGCTGCAAAGCTATGTGCTGGAAGCGCACAAGCCGCATTCGCTCGAAAGCCTGGCGCTGCGCCATCTTGGGCGCAAAGGGCTGAGCTATGAGGATGTGTGCGGCAAGGGCGCGCACCAGATTCCGTTTGCGCAAGTCGAGCTGGCGCGCGCCGCCACGTATTCCTGTGAAGACAGCGAGATGACGCTGCAAGTGCACCGCCAGCTGTGGCCGCAAATCGAAGCCGAACAAAGCGCCGGCCTGCGCTTCGTCTACGAGCGGCTCGAGCTGCCCACCGCGCTGCTGCTGCAGCGCATCGAGCGCACCGGCGTGCTGATCGACCCGGCACGGCTGGCCGCGCAAAGCCAGCAGCTGGGCGAACGCATGGTGGCGCTGGAACGAGAAGCCCACGAACTGGCCGGCCAGCCGTTCAACATGGGCAGCCCGAAGCAGATCGGCGAAATCCTCTTCACCAAGCTCGGGCTGCCGGTGAAGAAAAAAACCGCCAGTGGCGCCCCCAGCACCGATGAAGAAGTGCTGGCAGAGCTGGCCGCCGACTACCCGCTGCCCGCGCGCCTGCTCGAGCACCGCAGCCTGGCCAAGCTCAAAGGCACTTACACAGACAAGCTGCCGCTGATGATCAACCCCGCCACCGGCCGCGTGCACACCCACTATGCGCAGGCCGTCGCCGTGACCGGGCGCTTGGCGAGCAACGACCCCAACCTGCAGAACATTCCCATCCGCACGGCCGAAGGCCGGCGCGTGCGCGAGGCCTTCATCGCGCCGCCGGGGCATGTGATCCTCAGTGCCGACTATTCGCAGATCGAGCTGCGCATCATGGCCCACCTGAGCGATGACGAAGGCCTGCTGCACGCCTTCACAGCCGGGCTGGACGTGCACCGCGCCACTGCGGCGGAAATTTTCGGCGGTGAACCCGGGGACGTCAGCAGCGAGCAGCGGCGCTACGCCAAGGTCATCAACTTCGGGTTGATTTACGGCATGAGCAGCTTTGGTTTGGCCAAGAATCTGGGCATCGAAACCAAGGCGGCAGCGTCGTACATCGAGCGCTACTTTGCGCGCTATCCGGGCGTCAAGGCGTACATGGACGAGACGAAGCTGCAGGCGAAATCGCAGGGATATGTCGAGACGGTGTTCGGCCGCCGCCTCTACCTGCCGGAGATCAATTCCCCGAACGGCCCGCGCCGCGCCGGCGCCGAGCGGGCCGCCATCAATGCACCGATGCAGGGCACGGCAGCCGACCTCATCAAGCTCAGCATGGTCGAGGTGCAGCGTGTGCTCGACCTGGAGCATCGCGGCACCGTGATGATCATGC
>JANXMO010000012.1 GCA_025354615.1 Burkholderiales bacterium
GCCGGCATCTGCTCCACATCAACGCCGAATTGTTTGGGGCCGCCACCCATCTTCATGCCCGAGCCTTTGAGCTCGAAATCGGGGTTGACGCGCACCGCCACCCGTGCCGGCAGCCCAAGCGTCTGCGACAAGGCAGACAGCAACCGCACTTCGCGGGCCGATTCGATGTTGATCAGCACACGCGCCGCCACGGCCTGGCGCAGCTCCGCTTCGCGCTTGCCGGGCCCGGCAAAGCTGATGTCGCGGGGGTTGGCGCCGGCGTCGAGCGCCACCTTCAATTCCCCGGCTGAAGCCACGTCGATGCCGTCGACCAGCCCCGCCATGAAGCCCACCACGGCGGGCAGCGGGTTGGCTTTCATCGCGTAATGCAGCTCAATGGCCGGCGGCAGCGTGGCGCGCAACGCCGCCACGCGCGCGCGCAGCAAGCCGCGGTCATAAGCGTAAAAAGGTGTTTGCCCCACCCGTTCCGCAAGGATGGACAAGCGCTCGCCGCCCACCAGCAATTCGCCGTCGCGAAGGGGAAATTGGTCCATCGGAGCGTGAACGGGCGGGGCAGGGCTCATGGAAGTTCCTTCGTGCCGCACACGGCCTGTTGCCTGCGGAAGACCACCATCTTCCAGCTGATTTCGTAGCCCATGCTCATGGGTTCGATTGGCGTTGAACGGCCCAGCGCGTGCTCAACAACTTCCGATCAAGTTTGCCATTCGGGTTGCGCGGCAAGGGTGCGGGCGCCACCTCGACGTCTGCCGGCACCATGTAAGCCGGCAGCCGCGCGCGGCAAACCGCCAACAAGGCCGGCACATCGATGCTCGCCGCACCTGCCACCGGCGTGGCAATGGCTTGAATGGCCTGGCCCAGCACCGCATGCTCAACACCGAACACCACACATTCGCCGACCTGCTGCGAGGCATAAAGCACCTCTTCGATTTCCGTCGGGCTGACGCGGTAGCCCGAGGTTTTGATCATTTCATCGCGCCGGCCGATGAAGTAGAAAAAGCCGTCCTCGTCCTGGCGCACGGTGTCACCGCTGAACACGGCAATCTCGGCCAGCGGCAGCCCAGCGGGCCGCCCAGCGGCGCCCGCTGGCAAGGGCTTGTAACGTTCGGCTGTTTTTTCAGCATCCTTCCAATAACCCAGACCCACCAACGCGCCGCGGTGCACCAGCTCGCCCGCCTCCCCAGGCGCGCACGGGCTGCCGTCTTGACGCAGCACCAACACCTCGGCATTCGGAATGGCGCGGCCGATCGAATCAGGCCGGCGGTCAACTTCTTCTGGTGGCAAAAAAGTCGAACGGAACGATTCGGTCAGGCCGTACATCAGGAACGGTTGCGCCTGCGGCAAGCGGCGGCGCAGCACGTCCAGCGTGTCGCGCGGCATGCGGCCGCCGGTGTTGGCGAAGTAGCGTAGCGATGCCGCCACGCCGTCGCCCCAGGTCAGCTGGGCGAGCTGGATGTAGAGCGGCGGCACGGCGGTCAACCCGGTCACGCCTTCGCGGTCGATCGCCTTGAGCACGTCACGCGGCATCAAATAGTTCAGCAACACGACACGCGCGCCGGCATGAAAGGCGGTCGTCAACTGGCTGAAACCCGCGTCGAACGACAGCGGCAGCGCCGCCAGCAGCGTGTCGCCCGCGTGGTTTCCAAGATAGGAGGCCACGCTGCGCCCGCCCTCGACCAGGTTGCGGTGCGACAGCACCACGCCTTTGGGCCGACCAGTGCTGCCCGAGGTGTAGAGGATGGCCGCCATGTCGGTGTCGATCACACGTGGCAGCAGCAGGCGTGGCGCCGCTTGCAATGCTTGCCAATGTGTGACCTGCCAGGGTGGCGGCGCGGTTTGAAGGCTTGTATCGGCCGTGGTTTCCTCATCAATCAGCACCACATGGCGCAGGCCCGCGGGGCCCGCCAAAACCGGCGCCAGCCGCGCCAACCGGTCGGCTGTCGTGACCAGCACCCGTGCTTCGCAATCCGCCAGGATGAACGCCACCTGCTCCGGCTTGAGCAGCGGGTTCAACGGCACCAGCGCGCCGCCTGCAGCCGGCGCGGCAAAGCTGGCGATCACCGCTTCAAAGCATTTGTCCAGGTAGACCGCCACCCGTTCGGCGCGCTGCAGGCCCAGCTGCGCCAACCCGGCGGCGCAACCCTCCACCGCCTGCTGCAAAGCGCCGTATGACAACGATTCGCCCCAGGTGGCTAGCGCGTTGGGTGGAGCACCGCCGTTCGCTTGTGCCGGCGTCGTCCGGGTGCGTTGCGTCAATGCGCACGCATCGGGATGTCGTTGAGCCGCAAGGGCTGGCAGGTGGTGCAACAGGACGGGAATGGGCGAACGCAGCATCAGCAAAGGCGGGCCAGGTCAGGCACGGAAGAAAAGGAAAAAGAAAATGACAGGGCGAAGGATCGTAACGCCATGGGCTGGCCATGCGCGCAGGCCTGGGTGGCGCGCCGGGCATGGCGTCCACTCCGGCACGGTTGACCTGCGATTGACTGGCATGCCAATCGGCGGTGCGCCTGGCAATCACAATACACACCCCGGGCGACGCGTGTCGCCCGCGAACCAGGAGCACCCCCATGCAAGGCGACCCCCAGGTCATCCACTGGCTGCAAGCCCAGTTGAAAAATGAATTGACGGCGATCAATCAGTATTTCGTTCACTACCGCATGTTCAAGCACTGGGGCTTTGAGCGGATAGCGAAAAAGGAATACGAAGAATCGCTGGGCGAAATGAGGCACGCCGATGTGCTGATGGAGCGCCTGTTCACCTTGAACGCACTGCCCAATTTGCAGGATTTGGGCAAGTTGATGATCGGTGAAACGCTGGTCGAGGCGCTGGCGTGCGACCTGCGTTCCGAGCAGGGCGCCCAAGCCACCGTGAAAGAGGGCATTGCCCAATGCGAACTGGCGCGCGACTACGTGTCACGCGACCTCCTCGAACGCATTCTCGAAGACACCGAGGAGCACATCGATTTCCTTGAAACCCAGCTCGAACTGGTCGACAAGGTGGGCGAGCAGAACTATTTGCAGTCGCAATTGGGCAGCTAGCCGTTCGGCTGCCGCAGCCTTCGCAGCAGCAGGGCTTTCCAAATGTAGTGCTTGCAAATGCGAATTGTTCGCATTACATTGTGTGCATGATTGTCTGCATCTGCCACCGGGTTTCCGATCGCGATATTGCCCGTGCGGCGCACAACGGCTGCGCCAGCTTTGACGATTTGCAATTCGAGTTGTCCGTGGCGACTTCTTGCGGCAAGTGCCATGACTGTGCGCACGAAACCTTCCATCGCCATGCAGCGCAACAGCCCACCGCCTGCGCACAACCTTGGCCGGGCAACGGCGCTGCCATGTCGGGCAAGGTCATCCAGATTGCAATCCAGCATCTGCACGACACCGGCGCATCGCGCCCCGCATGAACGACGGCTGGCGCCGGGCTGCCGCTCGATAGAATTCGCTGCGCTGGCGACGCTGATGGCGCCTGACTTTGACCACAGGAAACCCCGCTACCATGGATGTCACCCGAGAAGTGCTGCGCGTGCTGGATGAGGTGCTCAGCCTGAATGGCCGCGCCGCGGCCTTTACCCGGGGCACTCGCTTGTTGGGCGCGTTGCCCGAGCTGGATTCAATGGCCGTGGTGGCCTTGTTGACGGGTTTCGAAGAGCGCTTTGGCATCACCGTGGACGACGATGACATTGATGGCGACACCTTCGCCACCGTCGGCTCGCTGGTCGATTTCGTCGAGGGCCGGCTTGCCGCCTGACGCCGCAGCGCCAGCGCAGGCGTTTTTCCTGCCCGCGCCCGGCGGTTCGCGTTTTTGCCTGCACCACATGCCCGTTGGCGTTCCGCGCGCGGCGCTGCTCTACGTCCACCCGTGGGCCGAGGAAATGAACAAAAGCCGGCGCATGGCGGCGCTGCAGTCGGCCGCGCTGTGCCGGGCCGGCTTTGCAGTGCTGCAGGTTGATTTGCTCGGTTGTGGCGACAGCAGCGGCGACTTTGGCGACGCCACTTGGGCCGGCTGGGTTGACGACGTGGAGCATGCCGCAAAGTGGCTGCAGGCTCAACACGCTGCGCCGCTGTGGCTGTGGGGCCTGCGGGCCGGGGCTTTGCTGGCCGTGCAGGCGGCGCAGCGCCTGGCGGCGCCAGCGCGTTTCGTGTTCTGGCAGCCGCCGCCGGCCGGCAAGCCGCTGCTGCAACAGTTTTTGCGTTTGAAAGCCGCGGCTGATCTGCAAGGCGGCCAAGCCAGTGCCGTGATCAGCGGCTTGCGCGCCACGCTGGCAGCGGGCGGCAGCGTCGAGGTGGCCGGCTACCGCGTGGCCGCCGACCTCGCCAGCGGCTTCGAAGCCGCCGCGCTCGCGCCGCCGCCCGTGGCCGCTGGCGGCCAGGTCGTCTGGCTCGAAACCAGCCCGCGCGCCGACACCGAGCTGTTGCCGGCCTCGCAGCCGGTGATCGAACGCTGGCGTGCGGCGGGCGTCGATGTGACCGCGCAGGTCGTGCAAGGGCCACCGTTTTGGCAGACCGTCGAAATAGAGGTGGCGTCAGCGTTGATCGATGCCACGCTGGCCGCGCTGCTGGCGTGCACCGCGCCGAACACCGGCGCCCGGCCATGACGACCGCCAGCGTCGAAGAAGCGCTTCGCTTTTCCTGCGGCGGCGAGTCGCTGCTGGGCGTGCTCAGCTTGCCGCCCCCGGCGCCGGTCGAAGGCGAACAAGCGGACATATCCGGCACGGCGCTGCTGATCATCGTTGGCGGGCCGCAATACCGCGCCGGCAGCCATCGGCAATTCGTCTTGCTGGCGCGTGCGCTGGCACGCCACGGCCATGCGGTGCTGCGTTTCGACCCGCGCGGCAGCGGCGACAGCAGTGGCGCACCGCGCAGCTTCGAGCACATCAGCGACGACATCGGCGCCGCGCTGGACGCTTTGCAGGCCCGCCTGCCGCAGGTGCGGCGTGTCGCCTTGTGGGGCTTGTGCGATGGCGCATCGGCCGCCTTGCTGTATTGCGACAGCCGGCCCGATGCGCGCGTGGCCGGCTTGTGTCTGCTCAACCCCTGGGTGCGCTCGGCCGCCAGCCTGGCGCAAACCCACGTCAAGCACTACTACCGCGAGCGGCTGGCACAGCGCGAGTTCTGGGTCAAATTGCTGCGCGGCCGGGTCGCAATTGATGCTTTGACCGGATTGCTGCGCAGCCTGTGGACGGCGGCCGCCGGCCGCTGGGCGCGGCGCCCGGCGGCCGACGCGCCGTTGGCCTTCCAGCAGCGCATGGCGCGTGGCTGGCAGCGTTTCGAAGGCCGCATCCTGCTGTTGCTCAGCGGGCGTGACTACACCGCGCGCGAGTTCACCGAGCACAGCACTGGCGACCCCGCCTGGCAGGCCGCCATGCGCAAGCAAGTGGCCGAAGTTCACCAACTGGCCACGGCGGATCACACGTTTTCCAACCAGGCGGCGCGCGCGGAAGTCGAAGCGTTGACCTTGGGCTGGCTGGCGCAGCTGGCCGCCGCGCCGCCGCGTGTCGGCGGCGGCGGCTGACGGTTTTTGCCGCACACTGCGCCGCACGTCTGTCTTCACAAGGAGAGTTGCCCATGCGATTGTTGCCACTGCCCGTCGTCCGTCTGTCCGTGTTCGCTGCTACCGTGTGGGCGGCTTGCGCCGCGCCGCCCGTGCTGGCGCAGGCCGGGCCGGCCGGCTGCGGGCCGCTTGAAAACAGCTATGGCCCGTATGACTACCGCACCGAGCACGGCGAGCCGCTGCAGTTGGTCGAAGGCGCGCACTTCAAACCACAGATCGAAGCGCTGATGCACGGCAAGGTGGTGGATGCCAAGCCGGGCGGCGACATCGCTTACACGCTGCGCGCATTTCCCAACCACCACCGCGCGCTGGACGCCATGCGCCGCCTGGGCGAAAAGGAAAAGACCCAGCGCCCCGAGGGTTCGACCTACACGGTTGAATGCTGGTTCGAACGCGCGGTGCGCTTCAAGCCCGACGACACCGTTGCGCGCATGCTCTACGCCAGTTACTTGAGCAAGCAAAAGCGCCCCGCCGAAGCCTCGCAGCAACTGGCGCTCGCCACCAAGAGCGCTGAAGACAACCCGTTTTCGCACTACAACATCGGCCTGCTGTATTTCGAAATCAAGGACTATGGCCGTGCCTTGACCGAGGCGCACCGCGCGCTGGCACTGGGCTTCCCGCGGATGGAGCTGAAGCAGCAGTTGGTCGCCGCCGGGCAGTGGAAGGAGCCGCCGGCCGAGCCCGCGGCCGCTTCTGCGCCAACACCCGGCTCGGCAGCCTCGGCACCGGCGTCTTGAGTCTTCCCGTCCACCGGCGATGAAGCGTGTGCTGATGATCGCGTATCACTTTCCGCCGCTGGCCGGCGGCAGCGGCATCCAGCGCACGCTGCGCTTCGTCCAGCAGCTGCCGGCTTGCGGCTGGCAGCCGCTGGTGCTGTCGGTGCACTGCCGGGCGTATGAACAGGTTGATGACGCCGGCAGTGGCCTGGCGGCGCAGGTGCCCGCGGCCACCGTGGTGCGCCGCGCTTTTGCGCTCGACACTGCCCGCCACCTGTCGGTCGCCGGCCGTTACCTGCGGGCCTGGGCAGCGCCCGACCGCTGGGTGTCGTGGAAATGGCCGGCCGTGCAGCGCGGCTTGAAGATGATCCGTGAGTTCGCGCCGCAGGCGCTGTGGTCGACCTACCCGATCGCCACGGCGCACAGCATCGGTGCGGCCCTGCAGCGGCGCAGCGGCTTGCCCTGGGTCGCCGATTTCCGCGACCCGATGGCGCACGACGGCTACCCGCCCGATGCCTTTTACTGGGCGCAATACGAACGTGTCGAGCGCGAGGTGTTCAGCCAGGCGTCGCGCTGCGTCTTCACCACCGCCGGCGCCGCGGCGCTGTATCGCAGCCGTTACCCTGCAGCGGCGTACCGCGTCAGCGTGATCGAAAACGGCTACGACGAGCCGAGTTTTCAGGCGGCCGAGCACAGTGTGGGTTTGCTGACCCAAGCCGACCGGCCGCTGCAGCCGGGTGCCTTGACGCTGCTGCACAGTGGCACCGTCTACCCGGTCGAGCGCGACCCGGCGCCGTTGTTCGCAGCGTTGCGCCAGTTGCATGACGCCGGCGCCATCACGCCCGGCCGGCTGCAGCTGCGCTTTCGCGGTTCCCAGCATGACGGCTTGCTGAACCAGCTGGCCACCCGATTCGACGTGGCGGCTTACATCGACCTGCGCCCGCCCTGCGGCTATACCGAAGCGCTGGCCGAAATGCTGCGTGCCGACGGCCTGCTGCTGCTGCAGGGCGCTGACTGCGCGCTGCAAATTCCAGCCAAGGCCTATGAATACCTGCGCGCCGGCCGGCCCGTGCTGTGCTTCGCCAGCGCCGGCAGCGACACCGCCGCGCTGTTGCACGCCGCCGGCCTGCCCGTCGCGGCCGACCTGCATTCCGCCACGGCCATCGCCCGCGAGTTGGCGTCATTTCTATCGTCAGTGGCGGGCGGCACCGCTGCACGGCCTGACGCTACGGCGGTGCGTGCCGCGGCGCGCCCCTTGCGTACGGCGGCGCTGGCGGCGGTGCTGGACGCTGCGTGCGCCACGGCGCCCGTGGCGGGCGCAGGGCAGGCCGCATGAGCGACGTGTCGCTCGCCACCGCCTGCAAAGCGCTGTTGTTCCGCGCCCTCGAACGCCTGAGCGACTGGCGCGGCAACGCCGCTACGGTGGCGCCGCTCGGCGTGCCGCTGCCGCCCGCGCCGGCCGCCGCGCTGTGGGTTTTCGCTTCGACTATCGGCGAGCTCAACGCCGTCGAGCCGCTGCTGCGCCGCCTTGACGCCCGGCGCGGCGCGCTGACGTTGGTGCTGATCACCGACCACGCGCATTACCGCGACAGCTACCAAAGCCGCTACCCGCACGCCGTGGTGTGCTTCACCCGCGGTGCCGGCCGTGATGCGCGCCAGCTGGCACAGCACTACCCGCCGCGCCTGCTGGCCGTGGCGGAAATCCCCTGCCTGCCGGCCGACGCGCCGTGCCGCTTTTCAGCCGCCTTCGTGCTCGAAGCCAAGCGCCGCAGCGCCGCAGCGGTTGTGCTCAACGGCTGGCTCTACGGCTACACGCCGGCCTGCAGGATGGATGCCATCGAACGCCGCCTGTTCGAGCGCGACTACCTCCGCGCCTTCGACGTGATCTGTGTGCAGACCGACGCCATGCGCGACGGCTTGGTGCACGCCGGCGCCGACGCCCGGCGCATTGCCGTCACCGGCAACATCAAGTTCGATGCCATGCAGCGCAGCGGCTGGCAGGTGGCGCAGGCGCGCAGCCCGCGGCTGCTGCAAAACTTGCTGGACACGGGCCGCCCCGTGGTGGTGGCCGGCTGCGTGACCGAACTGGCCGAACAGGAAATGGTGCTCGGCGCGTTCGCCGAACTGCTGCCGCAGCACACGCATGCCGTGCTGGTGCTGGCGCCGCGCCACCCCGAAGTCGGCGAGCGCATGGCGGCGCTGAGCGAGTTGTTGACGCGGCACCACCGCCGCTTCGTTTTTCGTTCCAAAGTCGCGGACGGCGCCTTGCCCGCAGCCACCGACTGCCTGGTGCTCGATACGATGGGCGACCTGCGCGACTTCTACGCGGCGGCCACCGCTGCGCACGTCGGCGTCGACCACAACGTCCTCGAACCGCTGGGCTTCGGCCGCCCGGTCACCGTGCTGCCCGGCTGGAACACCACCTACCCGTCTTACCCCGTCTACCGCATGCTGTACGACCAACAGGCTTTGCTCGAGGCCACCGGCCGCGCCGCGCTGGCGGCGCATTGGCAAGACGCGCTGGCGCACGGCGAGGCCACCCGCTGCAGCGTCGAACGCGCCGCTGCGGCGCTTGACGCCTCGCGTGGCGCGGTCGAGCGCCACCTGACGGCGTTGGCCGAGCCGTTGCAGCGCCTGGCCCCGTCGGCCGGCCGGGCGGCCTGACGGATGGCGCAATCCACCCGTACCGCGCTGGCCTGGTCTTTCGCCGAGCGCTACGTCAGCCTGGCGGTGACGATGGTCAGCACCGTCGTCATCGCGCGGCTGTTGACGCCGGCGCAGATCGGCGTCTTTTCGCTGTGCGCCGCGGTGATGGGCGTTGCGTCGACGCTGCGCGACTTCGGCGTCAGCGAGTACCTGATTCAGGAAAAAGACCTCACGGCCGACAAGCTGCGCGGTGCGTTCGCCATTGCCATCGCCGTGGCGTGGAGCATTGCCGCCGTCGTGTTCGCCGGGCGCGGTTGGGTGGCGTCTTATTACGCCGAGCCGGGCGTGGCCGCGGTGCTGGGCGTGCTGGTGTTCAACCTGCTGGTGCTGCCGTTCGCTTCGCCGGCGTTCGCGCTGTTCAACCGCGAGATGGCGTTCCGCAAGGTGTTTTTGATCCAGATGGCCAGCAGCGTCGTGCAGTCTTCCACGGCCATCGCGCTGGCCTGGTCCGGGTTGGGCGCGATAAGCCTGGCCTGGGCGTCGTTTGCCGCCATCGCCGCGCAGGTCGTCATTGTCACGTTGCTGCGCCCGCGGGACACGTTCATCGCCCCCAGCCTGCGCGCCGGCCTGCCGGTGCTGCGCTTCGGGCTGGCGGCGGTGTCGTCGCGGCTGGTCGACACGCTGTCGGGCAACATGCATGAATTCATCATCGCGCGGGTGTTCGGCTTCACCGCCTCCGGCCTGTTCAGCCGCGCGCTGGGGTTGATCAACCTGTTCCACCACAACGTCACCTCCGCCATCATGCGGGTGGCGGCGCCCTCGCTGGCGCAGGGCTATCGCGCCGGCCAGTCGATCACACCAGCATTTGCCCGCGGCACGGCCCTCTTCACCTGCATCGCCTGGCCGTTCTTCGGCGCGGTGGCGCTGTTGGCGCCCGAAGTCATTCACGTGCTGTTCGGTGACCAATGGCACGCCGCCGCGCCCATCGCCACCATCATTGCGCTGGCCACCATGCTGGGTTGCCTGACCGCGCTTGGGCCGGACATGATGCTGGCCACCGGCAATGTCAAGCGCCGGCTGTGGATTTCCACCGTCTTCGGCTCGGCGCACGTGGCGCTGGTGTTCGTCTGCGCCTTCATCAGCCTGCAGGCGATTGCCTGGAGCTGGGTGCTGGGCAACACGCTGTACGTCGGCCTGTACACCTGGCATCTGCATGTCGTGCTGCGCGCCCGGGTGGCCGAGTTGTTCGGGCCGACGCTGCGCAGCGCCGCGGTGGCCGCCGCCAGTCTGCTCGCGCAAGCGCTGGCGTTGATGGCCTGCCGCCAGCAGGCATTGGGCGCGGTGGCCACCTTGGTGACGGTGGCGGTGGCCGGCAGCGCGGCCTGGTTGCTGGCCGTGTGGCTGGTGCGCCATGTGGTGTTTGAAGAGCTGATGCGCCTGCGCCGCCATCTGGGCTCGCGCGCAGCCGGCCATGGCTGAGCCGCCAGCCGTGGCAAGCGCGGAACAAACGCAGTCCGAGCCGCAGCGGCCCGAGGTGTCGCCCTTGCCACCGTTGCCGCAAGTGCGCTACGTGCCGCGGCACATCGGCCACCACGGCGGGCATTCGGGTTATGACCGCCTGTTCGAGCGCATGGGCCTGGCGCCGGCGGCGTCGCCCACCTTGCGCGCCGTGGCGCAGCGCCTGCCGCAGGCCTTGGCCTGGCGGCTGTGGGCGCTGCGCCCGCAGCCCACCGGCGCTGCCGGCCTTGTGGCTGAACTCGGCGCATTGCCGTGGACGGCCACCGGCCGTGGCCGCCTCTGCCACTTCATCTACGGCGAAGACACTTACTTTCTGACGCCGCTGTGGCAGCGCGGCGCCAACCGCTGCATCGCCACCTTTCACTACCCGCCGCAGCGCCTGGCCGAGCGCGTCAACCCCGGCTCGCTGCGCCGGCTGCACGCGGCGGTGATCGTTGCCGAGCCGCAGCGTGGGTTGCTCGAACGCTTCCTGCCAGCCGAGCGCATCCACCACTGCCCGCACGCGGTCGACACCGATTTTTTTTCGCCCGAGCCCGCCGCAACCACGCCGGATGAAAAAGCGGGCGCTTTGCGGCTGGTCTGCGTGGGCAGCCTGTTCCGTGACTACGTGCAGCTGCGCGCTGTGCACCGCGCCGTGGTCGCCACGCATCCGAGCGTCGAAACCCACGTGGTGGGCCTGAATGCCGAGCAGCGCGCGCAAGTGGCCGGTGAGGCAGGCATCGTCGTCCACAGTGGCCTGAGCGACGACGCCTTGCGCGCGCTGTACCGCAGCGCGGCCGTCGGCGTGCTGCCGTTGACTGATTCCACCGCCAACAACGCACTGCTCGAAATGTTCGCCTGCGGCCTGCCGGTGGTCACCAGCAACGTCGGCGCGGTGGCCGAATACGCCGCCGGCAGCGCCGCCCGGCTGTGCCCGGCAGGCGACGTTGAAGCGCTGGCCGCCGCCGTGCAGGCGCTGCTCGACGCCCCGGCACAGCGCGCCGCCGCTGCTGTTGCCAACCGGGCGCACGCTGAAGCACGCTTCGGCATGGCCGTCATCGCCCGCCGCATGGCCGACATCTACACCGCCTGCCTGGCATGAGATTGCTCGTCATTTCCGCCGCGCACCCGCCCTTCGTGGCCGGTGAATCCGAGCATTGCCAGCAGCTGTGCGCCCGGCTGCAGGCCGCGGGCGACGATGTCCATCTGCTGACCAGCCGCGGCCTGCACGGTGGCACGGCGCCGCTGCCATATCAAGTGCATGCCGTCATGCCGGGCTGGCGCTGGCGTGATGTGCCGCGGCTGCTCGGCGTCGTGCGCCGCTGCCGGCCGCAGGCCGTGTTGTTGATCTACACCGCGTGGATTTACGGGCGCCACCCGATGGTCACTTTTTTGCCGACGCTGTTGAAGCGCTGGGGCGGCGCACCCCGCGTCGTCACGCTGTTCGAAACCATCGGCGGCGAAG
>JANXMO010000053.1 GCA_025354615.1 Burkholderiales bacterium
TTCACCAACTACCTGTCCAAAGTGAACGCGCAATGGCAGGCCAAAGTGGGGGAGGGCACAGCGGTCAACTGGCCGGTGGGCGCGGGTGGCAAGGGCAATGAAGGCGTGGCTGGTTTTGTCAGCCGACTGCCAAATTCAATCGGTTACGTTGAATACGCTTATGTCAAGCAGAACAAGATGACCTACACATTGTTGAAAAACAAGGATGGGCATTTTGCGTCGCCAGACGACGTGAATTTCAAAGCTGCCGCGGCCGGCGCCGATTGGGCCAAGTCGTTTTACCAAGTGCTGACTGACCAACCGGGTAAAGACACTTGGCCGCTGTCAGGCGCTACGTTCATCATGATGCACAAGTCGCAAGACAAGCCAGCGCAAGCTACTGCCGCATTGAAGTTCTTTGACTGGGCCATGACGTCGGGCGACAAAATGGCCACTGAACTGGAATATGTGCCGCTGCCGGACGCTGTGAAGGCGCTGGTGCGCCAGCAGTGGGCCGGCATCAAAGACGGCTCCGGCAAGCCAGTCGGTTATCAGTAAAAAAAGGCAACGCAAAAAAAGTTGCCGCAAGCGACATGCCAGCATTTGCTCAGTGCGTTGCTGCGGTGGTCGCCGTTCCAAGTGAGCTGACAATGTTTTCCGTTTCAATCGCCGTTTTTTGGAAAGCGACGTTGTGAGCTCTCAATTTTCTGCTTCGCCAACGACGGTCAACATTCACGCGGCCACGCGGAATGCCGGTGTCCATCCCGTGACTCGCCGTTCATTACCGCTGTGGGATCGCCTGTTTGCAGCTGCAGCATACGGCGCTGCATGGCTGACGCTCGGTTTGCTGGTTGCCATCATTGTCTCGCTCGTGATCGGCGCCATGCCGGCGATACGTGAATACGGCTTGAGCTTTCTATGGCGATCAGAGTGGGACCCAGTACAGAACCGCTACGGCGGACTGGTGATGATTTACGGCACCGTCGCCACGTCGTTGATTGCCTTGTTGATTGCAGTCCCTGTCAGTTTCGGCATTGCCTTGTTCTTGACGGAACTGTCGCCCGCGTGGTTGAGGCGGCCACTGGGCATGGCGATTGAATTGCTCGCAGCCGTGCCGTCGATTGTTTATGGCATGTGGGGCTTGCTTGTTTTCAGTCCCTTGTTGTCAACTTATGTCCAGCAGCCGTTGCAGCGGTTACTGGCTGATGTGCCAGTGTTGCGAGAGCTGGTATCGGGTGCACCCGTCGGGATTGGTCTTCTGTCGGCCGGCATCATTCTCGCAATCATGATCATTCCCTACATTGCAGCAGTCATGCGGGATGTGTTCGAGATCACGCCCGCCATGCTGAAAGAGTCCGCTTACGCGCTCGGCTCAACGACATGGGAAGTCATGTTCAAAGTTGTCTTGCCGTATACAAAAACCGGCGTCATTGGCGGCGTCATGTTGGGCCTGGGCCGGGCCATTGGCGAAACGATGGCAGTCACTTTTGTCATTGGCAATTTCAACCAAATTAAGAGCTTGTCGCTGTTTGAGGCTGCCAACAGCATCACCTCTGCGTTGGCCAATGAATTTGCTGAAGCGGGCGCTGGTTTGCACCAGGCTTCGCTTATTTATTTGGGGCTGATTTTGTTTTTCATCACCTTTGTCGTGCTGGGATTTTCGAAACTGCTGCTCCAGCAGCTGAAAAAATCAGAAGGGCACCGCGCATGAGCAGTGCAGCGTTGCCGCCAATTACTGCAAAACATGCGCGCCACCGCCAGCGCAAACGTATCAATGCCCTAGCGCTTGGCCTGTCCCTGATGGCCATGGCTTTCGGTCTGTTCTGGTTGATCTGGATTCTTGCGGAAACCATTCGTCTTGGTCTGGGTGGTTTGACCGCCACCTTGTTTATTGAGATGACACCGCCACCGCAGGCCGACACGGGTGGCTTGGCCAATGCCATTTTCGGCTCTCTGGTCATGGTCGGACTCGCAACCTTGATTGGTACACCGATCGGCATCATGGCCGGCATCTATTTGGCCGAGTACGGGCAGAAAGGCGCATTGGCTACCGCCGTGCGCTTTATCAATGACATTCTTCTGTCTGCGCCTTCGATCGTGATCGGCCTCTTCATCTACACAGTCGTTGTGAGTCCGATGAAAAGCTTTTCCGGGTTCGCAGGGGTGATGGCGTTGGCTTTGATCGTGATTCCGGTGGTCTTGCGCACGACGGAGAACATGCTGTCGCTTATTCCGCATGCCTTGCGCGAGGCGGCTTATGCACTCGGCACGCCCAAATGGAAATTGATTCTCAGCATCACTTTGAAGGCCGCCCGCGCCGGTGTGGTGACGGGCGTGCTCCTGGCCGTGGCGCGAATTGCCGGTGAAACTGCGCCCTTGTTGTTTACCGCGTTGTCGAACCAGTTCTGGACATCCAACTTGGGACAGCCGATGGCCAGCCTGCCGGTGACGATTTTCAAGTTTGCAATGAGCCCTTATGAGAATTGGCAAAAGCTGGCCTGGGCGGGGGAGGTCAACATACTGAACAAAGTCACGCCACAATGTCTGCTGGTATTGCCAGCCCCGAAATTAACCAAACAGTTTGGCAGCAATCAAATTGCCGACGGCGAAGTAACCACTTTG